>JAYVJS010000145.1:0-8765 GCA_043769075.1 Gemmatimonadota bacterium
CACGCCAAGCGGCCGTTTCGTTGTTCGAGGCAGCCACAGGTCGGTTCCTAAGAAGAACACAGGTTCCATTTCTTGACGTGGGCCGGGCCTGGACGCAGGCCGGTGATACGGTGGTCTTCGGGCTCCAGTTCTCAACGTCGATACTCGCCAGGTGGGCCTGGGCCGACAGCGGCCAGGCAACGATCGGCGCAGTCCCATCGAACCTCGCAAGTGCCGGCCCGCTTCTGTTCAGGTACGGGAAGGTTGAGGCCGTTCCGACAAGCGCCGGCTACGTCGCCTTGCTACCGCTAGACCCCGGCCTCCGATTGCTCGACCGAAATGGAGTCCCAAACGGCCAGGTCGTCCTGCCGCACAGGGCGCGCCGAGGCAACGACGAAGGACTGCTCGCCCGCCAGGTTGCCCTGGAACAAAAGCACCGGCCATTCGAATACCTTGGATCGATGGCAGCCGGCCTGTCTCGGATGAGCAATGGCAACCTCGCGGTCCTGATGCTTGATGTCGATGTGCCAACGGGGGGGCCCGGCGCCGAGCCGACCGGTGCCAGGTACTACCTAACGATCGTCCAGCCTGATTTCGCCATGGCCTGCGTTGACGGACTGGTCCCGTTGACGACTGATGCTCCCCTGCCCTTCCCGGGGTTCGTGGGAGACACCCTGGTGGCCCTGGCCCGTCAAGTCATGCCTGACAATACGGTCCGGTCGGTCGTGTACCGGTACCACATTTCGTTGGCCAAGTGCCAATGGCTCGACACCGGCGGCATCCGTGCTCCCAAGGTTCCATAGCGCGGTGGGTTGGGCGGCTGCAATGGCCTTCGCCGCTGGCTGTTCCCCTTCCTACCGAGCGCCTGCATCGAGCCGCGGTCCAACGCTGATACTCATCGACTCCGTCGCGTTGGCGGTGCCTGACACGATCCCGCTCGGCCCCCAATTGCACGCGGCCCGCGGGGGTCGCCAATCGTACGTCCTCGGCGACATCGAACGTTACCGCGTGCTGACCTTTGATTCAGCGGGCCGATTCGCCCGAATCCTCTCGACCCGAACTACCGAACTAGCCGATGGCCGCGAATCCTCCGCACCATACGTGCTGCCCGGCGACACCTTGGTCGCGGTCCACGATTGGTGGCAGAAGGTCCTCCGCGTCTATCGGATCAGGGACGGCCGGCAAACAGCAGAGGTCCCGGCCGACTTGCTGCGACTGTCCCCTCAGCCCGCGGTCCGAGGGGACACGATGTATTTCGCTGGCGTCGCCGTGGACTTCCCAGGCCCCGTGGCGCGCTGGGTCGTCGGGGCACCGTCAGTGACGCCGATCGGTACCAGCCCGCCCTATATGCGGGGCGCTTATGTGTGGGTCGTGTATGGGTTTTCAGGCGTAGCAGTCCGCGATGCCGACGTCGTAGTCGTGATCGCGTCAGAGCCGGGGCTGCGGGTTGTCGACCCTCGCGGGCGGGAAAAGGATGGGGTGCTCATTCGAGCGGTACGGCGGCGTGGCACGCCGCCTGGGCTGTACAACCGTGCAGCCGAAACGCGGAAGCGGCAGTGGTTTCAGCCGCAAGGCTCAATTCTTGAGGGGCTGGCGGGCCTGCCTGACGGGAGTCTCGTCCTGACCTACTCCGATCACGACCAGATCCGACCCGACTCATTCCCGGCCCGGGATTCCTTGCTTGGCAACTATCACTATTACGTCAGTGTCGTATCAAGGGATCTTAGCTCGGCCTGCCTCGACGGGATTATTCCCGCCGATTCCACAGGGCGAGCCACCCTCGTCTGGCACAACGACACGGTCGAGGTCCTCAACAAGGCACCGACGGGGTTACAAAAAGCGCCACTCTGGATTCGCCGCTATCGGTTGGACACCGCCGAATGTGACTGGACCGCGACCAGTCGTATGCCCCCGTTGCGGCGCCCATGACACCGTCAGCGTTCGGCCCGACGGGGCAACCGCCAATTGGCCACTTGGGGCCCCTTGTGGTGTTTCTTTCGGTGGCACCCCCAGGCAGCCCGGGGCAGTCCGGTCTGGTCCCTGGACGGGGAGCCGACTCACTCGGCCCTGAGCCCCGGACCTCTGCCTAACGTGGGTCCGTCTTCCTGATAAACACCGAGCCTTCAGCGTAGGGCGTCGCGAACGGCGGGCCCCGCATCTCGAGAGCCGCCACCTTCGCGTTCGGGTCGACTCTGAACATCGCGAAGCTGTTGATCTCCGGGGTGCGGGAGGTATTCCAGATCACCCCATAGGTGTCCAAGTGCCAGTGCTCCAGCTTGGCCGACTGCTCGGCGCTCCGCTTGAGGACCAGCCCACCGCCGTCGTGTTCGATCCGAAGCTCCCCATAGAAGGGATTGTCGTAGACCCCGACGTAACGGTCGAGCGCCAGCGAGGGCTTGGTACCGGTCACCCGCTGGGCCACCAGGGTCGCGCGAATCGAATCGCCCCGCTGCCGCTGCTGCTTGGCCTGGGCCAGGTAGAGCCCGCTCCAGTCGCGGTCCGGCGCCCCGATGAACCGGTCGAGAATCTTGAACGGCAGTGCGTTCTGGAGATTCTGCCCGTCGGTGTTGGTGAGCACCACGACCCCGACGTCGGCCTCCGGGAGCCAGGCCATCTGCGACAACATCCCATCGATCCCGCCGCCATGCGACACCAGGAGCTTGCCGTAGTAGTCCCGAAGCCAGAGGCCGAGCCCGTAGGTGTCGAAGTGGACCATCGGCAGGAGGGTGTCGCGACCGGCGCTCGCGATCATCTGCGACGTCTCCATCTGGTCCTGGAATGCTTTGCTAAGCAGTTGCTTGCCCCCATACCGGCCGTCGCGGAGATGGAACCGGAGATACTGCGCCATGTCGAGCACGCTCGAGTTGATCGAGCCGGCCGGACCGACATTGTCGATGTTCCGGTAGGCGATCGGTACCGGCTTCCCGTCGACCATCGCATGGGGCCGGGCCACATCGGAACCGGTGAGATCCTTGGTGCTGGTATTGGAGGACGTCATCCCGAGCGGCGTGAAGATCCGTTCCCGGACGAACCCATCCCAGGTCGTCCCGGCCACTTTCCCCGCAATCTGCCCCGCGGCGAGGAACATGATGTTGTTGTAACCGAAGGTCGACCGGAAGCTGGTACTGGCCGGCTGTTGCAGGGTCCGGCGGAGAATCTCGTCCCGGCCAAAGCCGCTCCCCATCCAGACCGCGTCGCCCCGGAAGAAGCCGCTCCGGTGGGTGATCATGTCGCGCACGGTCAGCTCCCGGGTGATGTACGGATCGGACAGGGCAAAGTCCGGGAGGTACTTCATCATCTTGTCGTCGAGGCTGAGCTTCTTCTCGTCCTGGAGCATGCCGAGGGCGACCACCGTGAACGATTTCGAGTTGGAGCCGATCGCAAAGAGGGTTCGCTCGTCGACTTTCTCCGGCTTCCCGGCGTCGCGGAGGCCGAAGCCCTTGGCGTAGACCACCGAATCGCCCTTGACGATGGCGACGGCGAGGCCGGCTACCCCCTAGTCCTGGCGCGCCTTCTCGATGTAAGCGTCGAGGCCGCGAAGGGGGTCGGATTGCTGGGCCCCCACCCGGCGCGGCAAGCGTGACCAGCGACAGCAGAGTCGTGACGGAGAATCTCGAGACATTGGGCATGATGGTCTTCCGGCTGAGGCGACGTGAGTACCTAAGATCGCCTCCCTGGGCGGGGCCGCAAGTCGCGACGCCGGTTACGGCACCCGTGGCAACGTCAGCGAGCCGCCCGGCGTGGTGACCGCCATGGCCTCTGCCTTCGGGCCGGCGCCGGTAAACCGCAACCGCAAATCCGGACTCGATTCGAGCCGGAACTCACCGCCACCCTGAAACAGCACCCGCGTCGGCTTTTCCAAGCCGTAGGCCATCAGGCGCCCACCCTCCGCCCGGATTTCGAGCTTCGTTTCCCCCTGGGCGTAGTGGCCGGCTACCCGCGCGAGCTCGGCCTCCGGCACCGGCAAGTCCTTGACGACCTCGTCCGGAATCCCCAACGCGAACTGACTCACCTTCCGGCCGATCCGGTCGGCTTCGCCCGACTCGACGTTGACCACGACCGCGACGATCAGCGAATCATCCGGGTAACTGGCCAGGTAGGAGTTGAATCCGTTGATGCCGCCGTTGTGGGAGACCGACCGGTGGCCGGACCAGTTCCCGATCCCCAGCCCAAACCCATAGGTCTGATTCTTCCCGCCCGGCAGCGGCAGCGGAGTCGTCATCATTCGGTATGACTCCGGCTTGATCACTCGGCCGGCTTCCAGGGCCCGGGTCCAGGCGAGCAGATCGCCCGGAATGGAGCAGAGCGCCCCGGCCGCATACGCCTGGTCCACGTTGATCGGGGCGGCATTCGTGAAGCCGTCGGGTCCGGCAGCCCGGCGTCCGGCTAGGCACCACCGACCGGCTGGCGCAGTACCGGGTGGCCCTGAGGCCCGCCGGCTCGAACAATCGGCGGGCAAGATACTCGGCGTAGGTCCGGCCGCTCGCCTTTTCGATGATGACGCCGAGGAGGTAGTAACCAGAGTTGTCGTAGCGCCATTCGGTGCCGGGCGCGAAGTCCATCGGCTCATCGCGAAACAGCGCCAGCATCGAGTCGTGCGGGAGCGGCAGGGCCATGACTCGAAGCCACCGGGGCACGGTCGTGTAGTCCTTGATTCCGGAGGTGTGGTTGAGGAGTTGCCGCACGGTCACACCGCGGCCCGCGGCCGGCCAATCGGGAAAGAACTTGCCCAGCTGATCGTCGAGACTGAGCTTGCCGTCCTCCACCAACGTCAGCACCGCGGCCGCGGTGAACTGCTTGGTGACGGAGCCGATCAGATACACCGTGTTGGGGGTGGCGATGACCCGTTGCTCGAGGTCCGCGGTGCCGAACGCCTTCGAGTAGACGGTGCGTCCACGCCGAGACAGCGCAATTGAAATGCTCGGCGTGGCCTTCGACGCGATCGCGGCCTTTGCGACGGAATCGATCCGGGCAGCTATCCGATCAGGACGAGACTGAGAGGCCAGCGGCGTGACGAGCCACGACGCGGCAATGAGAACGGCAGCCAGGCAGTGGGTTAGGCGCATGACCGAATCTATCTTGTCGGTCGAACTTAGTCGACGATTGGACCGTTGTCGCCGAACACCGTATGTTTTGGTCATGACGCGGCGACACCTCGCGGGACTGGCGGCCTTATGGCTGGTCATTGGGGCAGCACCCCTCACGGCCCAGGAGAAATCCGGAGTATTCCTCGGCCGCGTCACCGATTCACTCGGCACGCCGGTTCCCAATGCCGCCATCGCCCTCCTCGGGACCGGCCTCCAAACCGTGGCGGACCAGAACGGCCGGTTTCAGTTTCCAGCCGTTCCGGTCGGGTCCCACGCGGTGGTGGCCCGTGCCATTGGCTGGAAGCCGCAGCTGTTCATGATCCGGATGGAGGAGGGTCAGGAGCAGACCTTCCAGATCGGGCTCGAACGGGCCCCCCAGTTTCTGCCTGACCTGATCGCCAAGGGAACGGTCCTCGAGAAACCGCCGGAGTATGCCTTTACCTCCCGCTACGACGGCTTCTTTCACCGTCGGCGGGTCCGGTTCGGCACCTTCCGGGTCCGCAATCAGAGTCCCTGGTTCGAGTCGGCCTCGCACACGGCCGATCTGCTCCAGGGGATCCCGAGCGTCCGGGTTTCGAGCTCGGGGCCGATCACGACGGTGGCGTTCCTGGGCTGCAGGGGCCCGTCCGCCAAAGTCGCGGTCTGGATCGACGGGAGCCGGGTCATGACTGACGATCACAATTATGCATTGGACTACGTCTCGCCCGCGGAGATCGAATTGATCGAGGTGTACCGCCGCGCCGGCCAGATCCCGGCGGAGTTCCTCTCGGACGCTTGTGCGGCTATCGTAATCTGGACTCGTTAGGAGGGGTTCAGATCAGGATTGAGACAGACGATGCCAAACCAAGTCCAGTCCCCCTTCTCTGCGATACTCGACGATGATCGCCTCAAAGTGAACGCGTTGCTCACCCGTGGCGGCAGCCTAGCCAAGGACAGGGTCATCGAAGAGGACCGGTACCAATCGAGAATTGCGCACTGGATCTACGCAGGGGATACGGCCCTCCATGTCGCCGCAGCCGGCCATCGGGTGGAATTCGCCCGAATCCTTCTGGCTGCCGGTGCGGATCCCGGCTCGGCAAAGAATCGTCGTGGTAGTCAGCCGCTGCACTACGCCGCGGATAGCCACTGGGACCGCGCCGAATGGAACGCCAGACGACAGGTTGCAATGATTCGCCTTCTGCTCAAAGCGGGAGCTCGGATCGAGGCCCAGGACAAGAACGGGGCGACACCTCTCCATCGCGCGGTCCGGACCAGATCGGCCGCGGCGGCACGGTGCCTACTGGTCGCGGGCGCAAGTCGGTCCTCGCTTGGGCCAAGAGCGATTGGATTCGCCAGGTTCTGGCGAGTGGCGACGGCTGAACCTCGACAAGGCCCTGGCAACCTGTTGATCTACGCCGTCAACACCGACAGCGAGGTCCACAAGCCGGCGAAAGCCTGGCTTGAATCCGCCCTGTCGGGCGACGAGCCGGTTGCACTTGGGTAGGTCATGCAGGACTGCGAACTGCGCTCGAGCGACCGAGACTTCGCCGCCTTCCCAGACCTCAAGTGGATCAACCCGCTCGACTCCCCGTCATAGCGGTCTCATGGGCCGGCCTCAAGCTCCGCCTCGGGCCCACCGATAACCCTGGCTGGCTCTAGTCACTGGTCGAATGAAAAACACCCCGGAAGTCCCATCGGCGGGGCAACGGATCCTGGTGGTCGAAGACCACGAGATTAAGGAGCGCTCGACCCGGGGCCAGCTCGACGCCTTGATCGGCACCTGGCTCGATGACCCGAGTCCCCGAGCCCTGGCGGTGGCGTCACGGCAGCTGACGGGCGTCGCCATCGATCCCTATTCCTGGCTTCACGACGTGAACCGCTGGAACAAAGTGCCCTAGTCCGGTCTATCCTTCGTTCAGCGCCTTCACCGGGTCAATCCGCGCCGCCCGACGAGCCGGCAGATAGGTCGACAGCAACGCCGCCACGCCCAGCCCGATGGCCACCGCCGCGAAGATCCCAATGTCAGCCGCCCGGCTCCCGACCAGCAGTCCCCCGAGCAGCCGGCTAACCAGGACGGCGCCAACGACCCCAATGGCAATCCCGCCGAGCGCGAGCCTGCCGCCGTCCACCAGAATCGACCGGACCACGGTCCAGGCGGTCGCGCCGAGGGCCATCCGGAGCCCGATTTCCCGAGTCCGTTGCGCGACCGAAAACACGATGACACCGTAGAGTCCCGCCAGGGTCAGCCCCAACGCCACCAGACCGATGGCCATGGCGAACCCCGCTCCCATCTTGAACAGCATGATCCCGTTCGGATTGGTGTCGAGGATCTCCTCCATCGGCGTCACCGCGAACGGCGCCATGTCTCGGTCGATCGACCCGACCACTGATCGAACCGGCACGATCAGCGAAGCCGGATCGACCGCCGTTCTGATATGGAGGAACACCGTCGAGGCGTAGTTCTGAGCCAGTGGCACGTAGACGTAGGGGCGCGGAGCCTCGGCAAGCAAGAGATACTTGCTGTCCTGGACGACCCCGACGACCTCGAGCGGCGGCCCGGTCCGGTCGAGCCGAATGACCCGGCCGATCGCTGACTTCCCCGGCCACAGACTCTCGGCCGCCCGCTGGTTGACGACCACGACCCCGGCCCGGGTCGAATCATCGGTCAGCTCGAACCCCCGCCCCTCGAGCATCGGGATCTCGAGGACGTCGAAGTACCCCGGGCTGACCGCCGCCGTCATCAGGCCCACCGTCGCGTCGCCATCACCCTTGGCCTCGACCAAGCTGGCGGCGCCTCGCTTGATCGGGACGGTGTTGGCCCAGGCCGTCGAACGAACCCCGGGAACCCGGGCGACGGCTTGTTCGATCCGCTCAAACGCCAAGCGGGCCATCGGCTGGTCGTAGTGGGCCAAGCCGGCATCGACGCCTAACGTCAGGAGATGATCGGACCGGAAGCCGAGGTCGACCTTGCCCGCCTGCGTGGCGCTCGCGAGGAAGAGACCGGCGCACACCAGCACCACCAGCGACGCCGCGACCTGGGCCACGACCAGCGCGCCCCGGGCCCGCCGCCCCCGGCGGCTCAAACCGGCCCGGCCACCCTCCCGGAGCTGCTGCTGGAGCGCAAACCGCGACGCCGACAGCGCCGGGCCCACCCCGGCGACCAGGCCGATCAGCAACGTGACGACCACCGTCATCCCGAAGACCCGCAGATCGAGCTCCAGTCCCCAGTTCAAGGGGAGGTCGTCGACTTGGAGCGGAATCCGGGTGATCGCGCCGATCCCCAGCCGAGCCAACCCCCACCCGCCGGCGAGAGCCACCAGGGCCAGGAGCAACGTCTCGGTCAGCAGCTGACTGACCAGCCGGCCCCGCGAGGCGCCGAGGGCCTGGCGCACGGCCAACTCCGTGGCCCGGGTACTGCCCCGGGCGAGGATCAGGTTGGTCGCGTTGACCGCGGCGGTCAGCAGCACCAGCAGCGCCAAGATGGCAGCGGCCACCGAGGCGGCGAACATCCCCCCCGCGGAGGCCAGATTCGGCCGGGCTCGGGACTCGAGGAACACCCGCAACCGAAACTGCTCGCCAACCTCCGGGTAGGCCGTCTCGATTTCCTTAGCCAGGACCCCGAGCGCCGAACCGATCTCGCCGACGGTTCGATTCGGTTGCCGCCGCGCGATCACGGTAAAGCGCCCGCCGCCCCGGCGCGACTCGAGGTTCCCCGCCGCC
>JAYVJS010000146.1:0-8952 GCA_043769075.1 Gemmatimonadota bacterium
AGGAACTCGGCCTCGAAGACGAGGATCCGTCCGAAGTCGCCCACATGCTCTTCAGTTTGATGGCCCTGACCTGGTTCCCCCATATCCAGGGGGAAACGCTCGGCCGGGTGATCGGATTGGATCCGACCGCCCCTGATTTTTTTGCCCGCCGCAAGCGGCACGCGACGGACCTGTTGTCCGGATGGCTGGCCGCCCGCCGGAACGCGGCCCACGCCCGTTAGGCCCTTCACTCAGGAACGACGATCATGACTAGTGTTGCCCAACCGCCCGCCGACCCAATGACGCCGCCCGCTGCGGCCGGCAAGGCCGCGGAACAAGCCGCTCGCGATTTTGCCGAGGCGGCCCGCGAGACTGAGTGGAACCCGAGTTTCGTCAAGGAGCTGTTCGAGGGGAAGCTCGATCTCCGGCTGATCCACCCCTACCCCGAGCCGAAGCCCGAGGACGTGGCCCAAGCGAAACCGTTTCTCGAGGCTCTCGAGAAGTTCCTCCTGGAACACGTGGACGGCGACGCGATCGATCGCGACGGCAAGGTGCCGCCCGAGGTCGTTCTCGGGCTCCAGAAGCTGGGAGCGTTCGGCATCAAGGTCCCCGGCGAGTACGGCGGCAAGGGCCTAAGCCAGTTGATGTATACGAGAGCCGTCGCCATGGCCGCGTCGGTCTGCGGCAACGTGACGGCGTTGTTGTCGGCCAGCCAATCGATCGGGGTTCCGGTGCCCCTCAAGCTGTTCGGGACGCCGGAGCAGAAGAAGAAATACTTCCCGCTGCTCGCCAAGGGCGCCATCTCGGCGTTTGCGCTCACTGAGAACAACGCCGGGTCAGACCCCGCCGGTCTCTCGACGACCGCCAAACTGAGCGAGGACGGGAAGCACTGGATCATTTCGGGCGAAAAGCTCTGGTGCACCAACGGCACGGTCGCCGACGTCATGGTCGTCATGGCACGCACCGGCCCCAAAGCCATCACGGCGTTCATCGTCGAGTCCAATTGGCCCGGGGTCGAGATTGTGAAACGGCTGCACTTCATGGGCCTCCGGGCTTTGGAGAACGGCTTGCTCCGATTCCACGACGTCAAAGTGCCGGTGGAGAACGTCTTGTGGGGCGAGGGCAAAGGCCTCAAGCTGGCGTTGATCACTCTGAACACCGGCCGGCTGACGTTGCCGGCCAGCTGCGTGACGGGCGCCAAACGACTGCTGGAGATCTCCCGGAAATGGGCTGGAGAACGGGTCCAATGGGGCCACCCGATCGGGAAGCATGACGCCGTGGCCCAAAAAATCGGCCGAATGGCGGCGGAGACGTTCGCGATGGAAGCCGTCAGCGATTTGTGCTCGCTGTTGTCGGACCGGCCCCGGACCGACATCCGCCTCGAAGCCGCCATCGCCAAGATGTGGAACTCCGAAACCGGATGGCGGATCGTCGATGACACCTTGCAGATCAAGGGCGGTCGGGGATACGAAACCGCCGATTCCCTCAAGAGCCGGGGTGAACGGCCCGACCCCGTCGAGCGGGCCCTTCGCGATTGGCGGATCAATTTGATTTTCGAGGGCTCGTCGGAAATCATGCGACTGTTCATTGCCCGCGAGGCCGTGGATACTCACCTGAAGGTGGCCGGGAAGCTGATCGATCCGCGGTCAACGATGGGCGAGAAGTTGGGCTCGCTCGTCAAAGCCGGGCTGTTTTATGCCTGGTGGTATCCGAGCCAGTACCTCGGCTGGAGCCTGTGGCCGCGTTACAGCGAGTTTGGCGTCCTGGCCAAACACCTCCGATTCGTGAACCGGTCATCGCGCCGGCTGGCCCGCAACCTGTTCCACTCGATGATTCGGTTTGGGCCCCGCCTCGAAAAGAAGCAGGCGGTGCTGTTCCGGATGGTCGAGATCGGCGCCGAGCTGTTCGCCATGAGTGCGGCGGTGTCCAAGGCGCAGATGATGGTCAAGAAGAACCCCTCGAACCAAGCCCCGGTTGAGATGGCGGACCTCTTTTGCCGACAGGCCTCCTGGCGGGTGGTGGTCAAGTTCGAAGAGATCTTCGGCAACGACGACGATCGGGCCTATCGGTTGGCCCAGGACGTCATCGCCCGCAAGCACGTGTGGCTCGAAGAAGGAATCGCCGGCTGGGAGCGCAACTAAGGTCGAACTAGGCCTGCGGGGGTCGAAGCACCCCGACAGGCCTCGGCTTCACGTCGGTCGTGCCGTCGCCGATTTGGCCGTTGGTCGCGTTGCCCCAACAGACCGCGGATCCGGCCGTCGTTCGGGCGCAAGTGTGGTCGGCCCCCGTGGCTACCTCAGCGAAGGTGAGCCCCGGGGCGATCTCCGTGGGCAGCAGTCGATTGACCCCCGTGCCGTCGCCAAGCCGTCCCGATCCATTCGAACCCCAACAGAACAGCCGGTCGCTTTGGGTCACGGCACAGGTGTGGGCAAACCCGGCCGCGATCGTGCGAACGACCATGGACCCGCCGACCAGGACTGGGACAAGCTGCGGAGCCGTTGCTCCGTCTCCCAAGGCCCCGGTGGTGTTGTTTCCCCAGCACATGGCCGCCCCGGAGCTGGTCACCGCACAGGTATGCGACCCACCGGCGCTGACGGCCGTAAAGGATCCTCCCACCGCAGCGACAACCGTCGGAACTCGTTGCTCGGTGGTTCCCCCAACCCCGAGCCGACCGTTTGCCCCGGCGCCCCAACAAAGGACCTGGTGATCGGAGCGAAGGCCGCAGGTGTGAGATGCGCCCGCCGTGAGCGCGGTAAAGCGGTGTCCTCCGGCAACCGCAACGGGCAGGATTTTGGCGATGGCTGAGCTGTCGCCGAGCCGGCCGTTCGCATTGAGCCCCCAGCACCATGCGACGCCGGCCTGATCGAGTCCGCAGCTGTGAAAGTCCCCAACCGCGATCGAGGACCACTGATGTCCGCCGGCAACCGCACTCGGCAGCGCCGCCACAACGGTAGAACTGTCGCCAATCTGCCCGGCTCCATTGCCGCCCCAACAGTACCCGACCCCGGTGGTGGTCACTCCACATGTGTGCCCGGATCCGACTTCGATCGACCGAAACCGGAGGCCGCCCCGGACCGCGACCGGCGACGCAGCGTTGGTCGTGGTCCCGTCTCCGAGTTGGCCGTTGGTGTTGTCGCCCCAGCATCCCGCCGCTCCAGCCAAGTCGATGGCGCAGGCGCCTAACACCCCGGCGGTGATCGACCCAACCTGGTAGTGCGTTGCGATGGCCGTGACCGAGGTCGAAATCAAGCTCCCGACCTTCGCGGTCAGCGTGTTGACGCCCGGCACCAAGCCTAAGATCCATCGGCCCACTACGGCCACGCCGAGTCCATCGGTCTGGGTGCTACCGCCGTCGACCCGCCCGCCGGTATCGGCGGCAAACGCCACCTGAACGCCGGCCAACGGATTGTCAAACGCGTCGGTGACCCCGACCTTCGGAGCGACCGCCAACCCAGTACCGATGACCCCGGACTGGGCCGCGCCCGCTATGACCGCGATCTTCGCCGCCGGGCCAACGACCCCGATCGCGCCGACGCCGATCGACAGACCGGCCCCGGTCGCCGTGAGGGTGTTGTTGCCGGCGATCCGGCCGAGGGTCCACCGGGCCGGAGCGGCCAACCCATCCGCTCCACTCGCCGACGTGGCCCCGTCGACGGAGCCGCCACCTTCGGATACCGCGAAGGCGACCTGGATCCCGGCAACCGGGTTCCCCGACTCGTCGCGAAGCCGGACCACTGGGACCACTGGGACGACGGTTCCAGCCGCGGTCACCTGGCCGTTGCCGGCAACCACTTCGATTTGGGCGGCCTCACCGGCCGTCATGCCGATCGGCTCGGAGGCCACGCCCGCGAGTCCGGTGGCGGAGAATTGCAACCCGTACGAACCGGCGAGGCCGGCGAGGCCAAGGTCAACGAACGCGGCCCGCCCTTGATCGTCGGTTCGAGCGGTGGGCGTCCCCAGTAAAATCCCCCCACCTGACACCAGCGCGACCGTGATCTGGACCGCCCGGGCCGACACCGGTTTCCCGGTCTGGTCTCGCAGCTCGACGATGGGTTGCCGCTCCAGCCGGGCCCCGCTCCGGACCTGTGCGGACGGCTGGGTCACCAGAGTCAGGGCGGTGGGGATCGGCGTCGGCGCCGGCTCAGCTTGGCATCCGAGGACTGCCACAGCCAGGCCAACGGCAAGCCGGGCGCGGGCGGTGGCAAGGTGGTTTCTCATGGGAGCCGAAGATAGCAAAAAGTGTGCGCCGACGCCCGGTTCTCGAGTTCTAGTTTCGCGGCCTGGCTCTGATTTCGACCCGCAGCTCAACCCAGCCGTCGACCTGGAAGTACTCGACTCTGAGACGGTGTTTGCCTGGTTTTAGCTCGGCCCGGTCGACCACGGACTCATGGGGTACCCAGTTGTCGATCGCCAGCTTGTCATCGACCCAGACTCGGAGGCCATCGTCGCTGATCGCGAAGAGGTCATATTCTGCGTTCTTGGGGAGTTCAACGGCGCCCTCAGCGGCCACCAGAAATTGGCGGTCGGGAAACCCCGGCAGGCTCGGGCGAGACCAGAGGTAGTCGAGGACAGAGTCGCGACGGACCGCCAGAACTGGACTCGCAAACGCGGCGCGATACCCCGCGGCGGATTTCCGAGGATCGGTCAGGCTATCCCAGGCGAACACCTGGACCCGCCAGTCGACCGGCGCCAGAAACCGGCGGAGACGGAACCGAAAGGGGTCGCCTGCCCGCCCCACTGCCCCATCCGGGCTGACGACCGCATCGCCTTGGTGCTCGAACTCAATATCGACGTCGACTACGGGACCAGCGGCGGGGGTGATCACCACGGTATCGCCAACCTGCCCGATGGTCCGATTCACCACAGCGCCCCGGGCGGCCACCAGGTGCCACCCGCCGGCCGGCCCGACGATCCGATAGGCTACCGGGCCGCGGACCACGGCGCTGTCGGCGTCGCGAACCAGCCAGGCTCGCGGAGCCTTCCAGTCGTAGGGACCCCATTCGTCGATCAGGATGCCGGCCCGACCCCGCGCTGGCGCCTCACGCTGGAAGACGTCGGCGGCCTTCGATTTCGGCGCCGGGGCGGCGGGGTCGCGAAGATTCGGCCGCCAGGGGGCGAGCGGCCGGGCGGCCATGCCGCTCCTTTTGGCGTCGCGGCGAAAGCCGGCGCTGTCTCCCATGGTGACCGCGACGGTGTCGACCCCGAAGTATTTGTTGCGGAGCAAGACGGCCTTTCGGGTGTTCGCGATTGATACCGCCAGTTGATTTCCAAGGAATCGGTTGTCCGAGATGGCGTAGCTCCGACTCTTGGTGTCCCGCGACTTGGGGTAGCCCCAGTCAGCGGGCTCAGTCGGGTTCGCCCACAACCGGATCGCGGTGCGATCGCCTTCGAAATCGTTCCCGAGGATCCGGTTGTCCTGGCCGTGTTCAATGGCGATTCCGACCGAATTTTCTTTGAAACGATTGCCTCTGATTTCCGAACCGTAGCTGTAGCCGCCCCAGATTCCATACTGAGCGCCCTCGACGAGATTGCCGATCAGGCGATTGCGGCTGAAGGTGGCCTCGATCCCGTTGGTCGCCGCAAAGCTGAAGTCGTTACCAAAAACCAAGTTGTCATTGGCGCCGCCCTGCCCGGTATCCATGGTCGATTGGCCGGCCCACAGGAAGAGCCCGTCTCCAGAATGGGTCATTGAATTGTAGGCGACGATGTTGCGAGAACTCTGCTCGTAAAGGAGGAGAGCGGCCGAATCTTGCCCCCGGTTGTAGACCCCGTTCCGATACCCCCGAATCGCGTAATCGACCCGGTTGTGCATGACCCGATTATCACTGGACCGATAGAGCCCGATCCCAAGTCCGGAAAGAAAGGAGAAGGTGTTGTTCCAGATTTCGAGCTTGGTGGACCGGACGAGGAGCAGTCCGTTCATTCCCTGAGTGGCCACATTGCCGCGGATTTCGCCGCCGTCGACGTCGGCCAAGTAGAATCCGGCCCCGAACCGAAGCCACTCGTCCTTCTCATTGTGGTGAAACGAGAGCCAGTCGGCCAGACTTTCGTGTCCCATCCCGCTCCAGAGCCGCGGTTTCCAGTTGTAACTGACGTCGTTGTCGAGGAGCGACAGCCCGACAACACCCCGGGCCAGCACGCCGATCTTGTAGCCACGAACGGTGGCCCCTCGGAGCACGATGTTCCGCCCGCCCTCGATCAGAATGCCGACCCCTCGAGCCCGGTCGGGATCGGCCGCGTAAGGAGACCCAATCAGCATCGAGCCGCCGAAGTTGACTTCAATACCGTTGCCTTTGATTCGGACCACAGCCGAATCCGGCGCCACCGGCTGGAGGCGGTAGGGCGCCGGTCGAATGACGACGCTCTTGGTAATGATCATCCCCGGCGTCAGGGCGACCGTATCCGTCGGGGGTGCAACGGCCTGCAGGAGCGTGGCAAGGAAGGCGATCATCCCAGAGGCTACTCCTAGATCGGGGTCCCGGCTACACCGCGCGACTAGATTCCACCACAACCAGGAGGAGACTATGGCGACCGCCGAAGGCCGGACCATCGCGTTCGTGGGCCCCGAGCATATCGACGTCAGTGTGCTGGAGACGTTTGGTTACGAAGGCCCAGACCAAGACATCATAACGGAGACCACCGAATTCAGCGCGGTGTGCCCCTACAGCGGGCTGCCCGACTTCGCGAAGCTGACGATCGGGTACACCCCGCGGGCCTCCTGCGTCGAGCTCAAGAGCCTCAAATACTATGTGATGAGTTTTCGGAACGTTGGCATCTTCCAAGAACACGCCACCGCCCGAATCGCCGAGGATCTCTTCAAGGTGTTGGCACCCCAGCGGCTAACGGTCCGGACCCTCTACAACATTCGGGGTGGGTTCGAAACCACCTGTTCGGTCACCCTGCCCCGCTAGCCCCAGAGGTCCGAGCCGGGCACCGAGGAGGGCCCGGCCAATCGTCCGCCCGAGTGGTCCGGCGGGTGCCAAGGCGTCGAGCACCTCGGGCGCCTGGCCAAAATGGTGGAGGGCCCAAAAGACCGTCCCGAGTTCGGTCTCCGGGGCACCCGCCAGCGCCGGAGACCGGACCCACACCGGGGCTCGACGGACCGCCGCGATCAACGGCTCTGGGGCCTGGTTGGCTAACAAGACGTCGAGAACAGCCGGTACGAAATCCCGATAACCCTCCAGGAGCCGCCCCGCCGCCACCGCGGCCGCCACGGCCGTGAACGTCCCGATTGGATGGGGGTCGAGAAGCCGGGCGAGATGGTACACGCCCGAAACAAGATTCCGGGGCGTTTGGAACAGGCGGACCGCGCCGGCCAGCGTCACCAGCGTGGCCCCGAGGCCTGGCTCAAAGGACCCCTCAGCGGGAGGCGCCCCAGTCCGGTTCAGCTCGCCCAAGGAGCGGGCCACCACCGGACAGTCAAAGGGGCGGTCGGCGAGGGCTACCCATCGGCCGATGACCCGACCCAGGTCAAGGGCGTCGCCCGACAGCTCATCGAGGAGGACACCGGCCAAGAGCTGTTCGCCGGTCGGCGGCGACCCCGGCCGATCGAGGCCAAGCCCCGCGGTCAGGCCGGCGATCCGGTCGGAAACGGTCAGCACCATGGCGGAATCTAGCTTGCCGGGCCGACCGACCGACTCAAGGGGCCCCCCGCCGTGGCCGATACCCGGACAGGACTCGAAAGGGTCGCCGACCTCGCTTACTTTGCGTCACGTTTCACGACCTCGCATGTCAAGAGCCCCTGGCTACGAAAGAAGGTTCGCCATGGCGAACAGCCTCAGCATCACCGACAATCGGACCGGCAAGAGCTATGAGTTGCCGATCGCAGAGGGCACCATCAAGGCGGTTGATCTCCGCAACATTAAGACCGACGACGACGACTTCGGCTTGATGACCTACGATCCGGCGTTCATGAACACCGCCGCCTGTCGAAGCGCGATCACCTACATCGATGGCGACAAAGGCATTCTCCGGTACCGCGGCTACCCGATCGAGCAGCTCGCCGAAAAATCGAGCTTCCTCGAAGTGGCCTATCTCCTAGCGGAGGGAGAACTGCCGACCGAGCCCCAGCTGGCCAAATGGACCGAGGACATTCGGTACCACACCTACGTCCATACGAACATCATCAAGTTCCTGGAAGGCTTTCGGTACGACGCCCACCCGATGGGGATGATGGTCGGCGCGGTGGCGGCGATGTCCACGTTTTACCCGGACGCGAAGCATATCGACGACCCGGCGAATCGGTACGTGCAACGGGTCCGTTTGATGGCGAAGTTGCCGACCCTGGCGGCGTTCATTTTCCGGCATTCTCGGGGTCTGCCCTACGAGTTCCCTCGGAACGACCTCGACTACATCGGAAACTACGTCAACATGATGTTCTCGATCGGCGGACTGCATCAGCCGAACAAGGTCCTCCAACGAGCGTTGGAGGTTCTCCTGATCCTTCACGCCGACCATGAGCAGAATTGCTCAACAAATGCCGTGCGCGCCGTCGGGTCGTCGCACGTGGATCCCTATTCCGCGGTGTCGGCCGGGGTAGCCGCGCTCTATGGCCCGCTCCACGGCGGTGCCAACGAGGCCGTTCTGGAAATGCTCGACCAGATTGGGGCGAAAAAGAACATCCCCGCCTTCATCGAAAGCGTCAAAAAGGGCGAGGGCCGTTTGATGGGATTCGGACATCGGGTCTACAAGTCGTATGACCCGCGGGCGAAGTTGATCAAGAAGACCGCCGACGAGGTCTTTGCCCAGACCGGTCTCAATCCCAAACTGGAAATCGCTTTAGAACTGGAGCGGATTGCACTCGAGGACGAGTACTTCATCAAGCGAAAGCTCTACCCGAACGTCGACTTCTACTCCGGCTTGATCTATCAGGCGATGGGATACCCAACCGACTACTTCACGGTCCTGTTCGCCGTCGGCCGACTGCCTGGTTGGCTGAGCCAGTGGGAGGAGATGTTGAAGGACAAGGACCAG
>JAYVJS010000147.1:0-3569 GCA_043769075.1 Gemmatimonadota bacterium
CTGGCCGACTGGGTTTGGGTCAGTGAGTCGTCGCCAATGAGGCGCAACCAACCGGCCGATCCGCTCGCATCGTTTAGCAGCGCGCCAATGTGTTCGTAAGCGAGTCCATAGGTGGAATCAAGCCCGATGAGTCGACGAAAGCCCCGGAGCGATTGGGTCAGGAGGGCGACTTGTGGTCGACTGGTGTATCCGGCGTGAAACGCTGCGTCGGCCAGCCCGTACCAAGCCTCGACATCCAACGAATCCTGGCGCACCAGTTGGCCATAGATCGCCATCCCGCGGACATAGTCTCCTAACACAAAGGTCCGATAGGCCTCAATCAATTGGCGATCTCGGTTCGGGAGCCGCGCCGACGTCCGGGCGGCCCGCTGAATGGCCGCCAGCCCGGTCGTGTCCTGCGGGCTGATCCATCCGCGGGTGACCGCCAGTCGGTAGTTCGCCAGACTGAACGTGCTATCGAGTTGGACTGAGGCTCTGAGCTCGGCGTTGGCTTCGGTCAGCCGCCAGTGATTGAGGGCGTCGACGCCCCTGAGATAGGCCCGATAAGCCCCCAAGGATTTCGTCGTGACCGACGCGAGCGAGGCCCAGTCGGTTCTCGGGGCGCCGGTCAAGTCCAACAGTTTCGCGGCCAACTCGTCGAAGAGGGGCCGGACGTCGGCGGACGAGAGCCCATCCACCTTGACAACATCCAGGGCTGCTCCGGAGGCCACATCGTAGGGCCTAGCCACGAGATGGAGCGAGTCTCCGATCTCCGAAAAATCGCCCAAAACGACGGTCCAAGCTCGGCCGTTGCGGGCAAGTTGACGGGCGAGCGCGAGGCCGATCGGCCGTTGCTCGGCGTTCTTGGCATTGCCAAGAAGGTCATGGACCCGGGCTTGATCGACGACCGTGAGGTCCCGCCACTGCGACAGGGCGAGCGTCAGCATGTTCACGCTGCCGCTCCGGAGCCATCCGAATCGGGCCGCGTCCCGGAGATTCTCGAACGGCAGGACGAGGATGGACCGCCGTGGATCGATGCCGGCGGGCGGACCCTCGCCCCGGCTAAGCATCGCTACCCCGATCGCGACGGCCGCTGTGCCCGCCAAAGCGGCGAGCGCGAACCGCCTCGACCAGCGCGCGGAAGGCCGGCGGGCCGTCGGGCGGGGCGCGACGACTTCGCCGGTGAGCGCCAATCGAAAACTCCGTCCGGTCGGCCACCGGGCGTCCGGGGCTTTTTGGAGCGCCTGCATGATGGCGGCGACGAGTGCCGCCGGAAGGCCGGGCCGAATCACATCGAGCGGCCGAGGGGTGTCAAGGATCTGCTTGGAGATCACCACCCGGTGCGGTCCGACAAAAGGCGGCACCCCAGCCAGCATCTCATAACAAACAACCCCGAGGGCGTAGAGATCGCTCCGGCCGTCGAGGTCTTCACCCGCTGCTTGTTCTGGACTCATGTATGCGGGCGTGCCCATCACGGTGCCCGGTCCCGTGTGAGAGTGGCCGTCCTCGCCCTCCACGAGGCGAGCAATCCCGAAATCTGCTAGCATCGCTCGCGGTTCGGTGGCGGAGTTGCTGAGGAGAATGTTCTCAGGCTTGAGATCCCGGTGTACCACCCCTGCCTGACGAGCGGCGTCGAGGGCTTCGGCGATGTCGGCGGCGATCCGGATCGCGATGTCTGGTGACAGCCGTTTTTCCCGGGTGAGTTTCTGCCGGAGAGTCTCGCCGGCAATGTAGTCCATCAGGTAGTAGAGATGGCCGTCGACCGCGCCCGCCGCATGCACCGAGACGATGCCGGGGTGGCGGATCTTCGCAATGGTCCGTGCTTCAGCGAGAAACCGGGCAGCAACGACCGGGTTGGTCGAGAGATCGGGGTGGACGACCTTGACCGCCACGAGCCGGTCGAGGTGCAGATCTCTTGCCAGGTAGGCGACTCCCATACCCCCCCGCCCCAGCTCGCGCTCAATCTGGAATTGGGGGCCTAGGGCGGCTTGGAGTGACGCCGGGAAGCCGGTTGGAATCATTCCAAAAAGATACACCTAAAAAACATGTCCGGTTGGGCGGGACCGTCGCGGTGGAGTCAGGCTGTTGGTGTTTTGGATCCAGATGCTGGTGAAACGGGTCAAGACGTCAATTGATTGGCGGTTGACGTGACTGAGGCAGGTTTCCGCTTCCTAGATCCCAAGGTTGCCTAATGCTCGAACGCGCGCGGGTTGTCGTCGCCGCAGTGGTTACCTCGACCGAACGCCCGGGACTCGATGCGGCCGGCGTCGGCTACTTCGCGATCGTCCATCGTTCGAGTTTGCCCGGGGCCACCCAAGCAGTGCGCGAACAGCCGGTCGATGCGGTTGTTTTCTCGGTCCACGAATGTGGAGGCCAGGCGGTCGAGGACATCGACAACTTGGTCCGGCGGTTTCCCGATGTCCCGACCGTCGCGTTGGTGACCCGGGCCGACCCCGCGACGCCGGACACCCTGCTCCGTCTCGGTGCCACCGGGGTTCGCCACGTTATCGACGTCACCGGGCCGAACGGTTGGCGCCGGCTTAGCACTTGTTGGCCGAGCCCGCATCCCGCCCGGCCGCCCGGATCCTGGCTCGAATTCTCGACGGAATCCCTGACGCCCCTCCGGATGCCCGAATGTTCCTCGAGTTGATGGTGCGGTTGGCCCCCTCAACCTCGGTGGCGCGTCAACTCGCGGTGCACGCCCGAATGCGTCCGAGTACGATGGTGTCGCGGTTTGCCCGGGCCGGCCTTCCCTCCCCCAAGACGTATATGGCCGCCTTACGCCTGGTTTACGCCGCCCAATTCTTCGAGAACCAAGGCCTGTCGATCACGGATGTGGCATATCGTCTTGAGTGCTCTTCGCCGCAAAGCTTTGGGAGACATCTCCGAGCCATGCTTGGAATTACCCCCGGCGAATTCCGCCGGCGGTTCAGCTTCGATCTTGCGATCGAACGGTTCGTCGAATTGCTGGTTGAACCGTACCGCGCCGCGTGGGAGGAATTTCATCCGATGGAGCTGGGCCGGCCGGGTCGGCCGGCCGGCTCAGCAGCCGTTGACCTCGATCGAGGCCGGCTGCGGTCCCTTAGCGAGCTGGTGCCTGACTCGCGGCCTAACCGTTGAGTCTCGAAATGGTAGTAATCGAAACAACCTCGATGCCGCAATCGCGAATTGCGTCAGCGCCTCCTTGTTCTCGGTCGATGACGCCCAAGACACCGAGAACGATGCCCCCTTCGGATCGAACGGCTTCAATAGCCTGAAGGGCGGAGGCCCCTGAGGTGATGACATCCTCGACGACAACCACGGCACTGCCCGGTTGGAAGTTTCCTTCGACCCGCTTCTTCGTGCCGTGCTCTTTGGTGGCTTTGCGAACGCTGAATCCGTCAACAATTGGCGGCGCGTCGAGACTGGCCCTGGCGATGGCGTACGCCACGGGGTCGGCCCCCATCGTAAGACCGCCCACGGCGCTCGGGATCCAGCCCTGGGATCGGATCAGGCCGATCCCAAGGGATCCGATGAGTCGTTGGCCCAAGGCCGCCATCGTGGTTTTTCTGGCGTCGATGTAGTATGACGAGCGCTGACCGGAGGAGAGA
>JAYVJS010000148.1:0-7663 GCA_043769075.1 Gemmatimonadota bacterium
CGGCCACGATTCTCTCGGCCCAGTGCACCGATGTCAGGGTCAACATGGTGACGCCCGCCCTGTTCGCCCGGTACCCGACGGCCCGTGATCTGGCTTCGGCCGAGCCGGCGGAGGTGGAGGATTTGATTCGGTCCACTGGGTTTTTCCGAAACAAAACCAAGAGCCTGATCGGGATGGCCGCTGCATTGGCCGAGCGGCATGGTGGCGAGGTTCCCAAGAATATGGAAGCACTCCGGGTGTTGCCGGGTGTCGGTCGAAAGACCGCCAATGTGGTGCTCGGCAACGCCTTCGGCATCAACGATGGAGTGGTGGTTGATACCCATGTGGGTCGGTTGTCCGGGCTCCTCAAGCTGACCAAGCACACCGATCCCGAAAAGATCGAAGTCGATTTGATGGGCCCGATTCCCCGGGACGATTGGACTTTGGTCTCGCACCTGCTGATTACCCACGGCCGGGAGGTCTGTATTGCGAGGCGGCCGCAGTGCGGTCGCTGCGTTATCGCGAAACTCTGCCCCTCAGCTACCCCCGCCTAACAACCTTTCAACCAGGCCGGGGCCCTTGCCTAGGCCGGTGGGGAATTTCTCCTTCACGTCGATGGATCCCATGAACGCGGTTCCGGTTACCCGGACGAGGAGCCCGTTCGGCCCGGCGCCCCGGGCGCTCCGGGTGGAGTGACTGGAACTCGAGAGGGTTTCCTCGACTTCGTTCTCGACTTGGGTGCCGGCCGGCACGATCAGCGTGAACGATCCGAGCTTCACGTCGACTTCGATGTCCATGATATCGGCGCCGAACACCGCGTCGCGAAGGTCGATGGTCATTTCGCCGACGAGGACCTTGGCCGCGAGTTGGAGCGGGACGGTCCAGGAGCCGGCCCGGGTCGTCGAGCCGAAGACACTAGTAAGCCGGAGGTATTCGGCCGGCGCGACCGGGGCGACGCCGGTGTGGTCGGCAGCTTGGGGCTGGATGGTAAGGGAGGTGGCCGACGGCGGAGTGAGGTCGTCGAGGTCCGCGAGGATGGCAGCCAGGGTGGCCTGGTTCGGAGCTTGGCGCACCTGGTCCAACCGGGACTCGAACGCCTCGACCGACAGGTGGTCATCGGCTTGGGCACGGCAGAGGACCCGGATCGCTTCTCGCCGGGAGGAATCGAGATCAGACATGAGGCTGGAAAGATACTCGGGCACGGAGCGTCTCGGCATCGGGGATGGATCTGACGGGGACGCCAGGTTCCGAGTTTCACCAGGGCGGCTTCGGGCTTACTTTTCCCGCCATCACTACCTCCAGGATTGATCTGTGAAGACCGCAACGATCGAGACCGACCGCGGCACCATGGTTGCCGAGTTGTACGACACCGAAACGCCCAAGACCGTCGCCAATTTCGAGAAGCTTGCCAATGAAGGCTTCTATGACGGCACTCGGTTTCACCGGGTGATTCCCGATTTCGTCATTCAGGGCGGCGATCCGCTCTCGAAGGAGCCGAACAATCCGCGGGTCGGGACCGGCGGGCCGGGCTATCATATCAAATGCGAATGCCATTTGAATACCCACAAACACGCGACCGGAAGTCTCTCGATGGCCCACGCGGGCAAGGATACCGGCGGCAGCCAATTCTTCGTGTGCCACTCGCCGCAGGCCCACTTAGACGGCAAGCACACCGTGTTCGGCCAAGTCACGACCGGGGTCGATGTGATCAATAAGATCAAGGCCAATGACGTGATCAAGTCGATTCGGGTGGCCTGAAGCAGGTGCAGATCGATTTCGCGGTATTGGCGGACTACGCCCTGATCGATCAGCAGGGCAAGCTTTCGGTGCTGGGAATCTTCCAGCATGTGTGGGTGGCCGGCTTTCCGGCCACCCATCCGAGGACCCATCTCGTGTTGCGAGTCAAGGGCCGGCGCACGGAAATCGGCCAACACGTGATGCGGATCCGATTCGTCGATGAACAGGGTCGGGAACTGATGGGCGGCGACGGCACCGTGCAATTCGGGGAGCCACCCGCGGGGGTCACGGAAGTCGAGGCCGGCGCCGTGCTGGTCTTCGATGTCCCCCTCCCTCAGCCGGGTGCCTACGCCTTCGAAATCACGCTGGGCGACAATGTGGTGCGGGTCCCGCTCTCAGCCGCTCTGATGCCGCCGCCGCCGAGCGGCCAACTGCATTGAGTTCATCGATGCTCGATCGCGCCGCCGCCGTGGCGTTAGTCCACGAATACACCGCCTCCGATGCCCTTCGGAAGCACATGTACGCCGTGGAAATCGCGATGCGCGCGATGGCCGCCAAATTCGGCCAAGATCCCGAATACTGGGGCATCGTTGGCCTGGTCCACGATTTCGACTACGAACGGTTTCCGAACGCCGGGCACTCCGCCACCGAGGAGCACCCTGCCGAAGGGGTCCGGATCCTCGCGGCCCACGGTCTCCCGGAGGACGGCCAACAGGCCATTCTTGGTCACGCCACCTATTCGGGGGTCGCCCGCGTTACGCCCTTGGCTCGGTCGCTCTTTGCCGTCGATGAGTTGTCCGGCTTCCTGGTGGCGTGCGCGTTGGTCCGCCCCTCCCGGTCGCTGGCCGATCTCGAGGTGTCGAGTGTGAAAAAGAAACTCAAGGACAAGGGTTTCGCCCGGGGGGTCAGCCGCGAGGATGTCTACGGCAGCGTCGAAGAGCTTGGGGTTTCACTCGACGAGCACATCGGGTTCGTCCTGGCCGCCCTGCGCCCGCACG
Source organism: Gemmatimonadota bacterium (assembly GCA_043769075.1). Lineage (GTDB taxonomy): Bacteria > Gemmatimonadota > Gemmatimonadetes > Gemmatimonadales > GWC2-71-9 > SHZU01. The sequence goes on from JAYVJS010000148.1 coordinate 2,715, forward strand.
AGAAACTGCTCGGGCTCGGCCTGCCATGACGTCGGGCGGCCGCCCACCCTCCCAGGCGGCCGACGCGGTGGAACGGGCGTTCGACCGCGCAACCGGGAGTCGTCCGATTCCCGGCAATGCGGTGTCCCTCCTTTTCGATGGGCCGGCGGCATTTGAGGCGATGCTTGCGATCATCGCCGGCGCCGAACGCTGGATTCATTTTGACAACTACATCTTCCGGTCCGACCTGATCGGAATCCGCTTCGCTGAGGCGTTAGGCGAACGGGCCCGTGCCGGGGTCGCGGTCCGGGTTTCGGTCGATTGGCTCGGGTCGTTCAGCACCAAGCAACGCCTGTGGCGGATGCTGGAATCGTCGGGGGTGTCCCTCCAGTTCTTTCACCGGCCGGGGTTCCTCGACCTCCCGTCGTTCTTGAGCCGGAACCATCGCAAACTGGTTGTGGTGGACGGGCGGCGGGCGGTGATCGGCGGGATCTGCATCGGAGACGAATGGTCCGGCGATCCCGCGCGGGGCCGGTTGCCGTGGCGGGACACGGCCGTCGCCATCGACGGGCCGGCCGCCGCCGCTCTTGACCGAGCCTTTGCTCGGGCCTGGGTCATCGGCGCGGGCCGCCCCCTCCCGGATGATGAATTCGCGAGTGAGGTTGAGGAGGCTGGCTCGGCATTCGTCCGGGTGCTGGCTGGTGAACCGGAAGCGGAGCGGGCCTATCGGGTCTCGGAGTTGTTGCTGGCGACCGCGGCCGACCGGGTTTGGGTCACCGATGCGTACTTGGTCGCCCCGCGGCGGCTCTATCGGTACTTGGTTGATGCGGCCCGGGAGGGCGTTGACGTGCGGCTACTGGTGCCCGGTACCAGCGACCTTCCGGCGGTCAGGAATCTGACCCGTTTTGGTTACCGGAATCTGATTCAGGCTGGGGTTCGGATCTATGAGTGGGGTGGGCCAATGCTTCACGCCAAGACGGTGGTGGCGGATGGCCGTTGGGTCCGGATCGGGTCCAGCAACCTCAACCATTCGAGCTTGGTCAGTAACTACGAACTGGATGTGCTGGTGGACGCCCCGAAGCTGGCGGAACAAATGGAGCAGCAGTTTCGGCGAGACATCGACCGGAGTGCTGAAGTTACCACCCGGCCGAACCGGGCTCCGGGGCGGCTCGGAGCCGTGTTACCGCCGGCCCTCACCATCCCTCCTACTGGGTCCGCTCGGGTGGCCCACACCCGTGGGGTCAGGGAACGCCGGGGTCGATCGGTTCTCGCGATGCGCACCCTGGTGGCCGGGGCCCGTCTGGCCCTGTACGGGCCGTTGTCGATCGGCCTGGCGGTCGGGGGGATTTTGTTTATCCTGTTCCCCAAACCGATGGCCATAACCTTCGGCTCTGTAAGCATTTGGCTCGCGATCATGGCGGGTGCCGAGGCGGTTAGGCGCCGTCGCGACCGCGCTGATCTTGCGGGATGACCGCTGGATGACCCCGCCTCAACGGATTGCCTCGGACCCGCGTATTACCGAGGTGAACGAATCAGGACTAGCGGAGGCCGCTCGAAAGGGCGACGCGGATGCGTACGGCCGCTTGGTCGTGACCTACGCCCTGATTGCCCGCCGGGTGGCGTACTCGTTCCTCGGCAATTGGGATGAAGCGGAAGACGTGGTACAGGATGCCTCACTGGCGGGTTGGCAAGCCATCGAACGATTCGATCCGACCCGGGCGTTCCGGCCGTGGTTCCTTCGGATTGTGGCCAATGCGGCGCTCGATCAGCTCCGCCGCCGCCGGGTCCGCGACGCCGAGCCGCTCCACGATTCGTTGCCAAGCCGGAGGGTCCTTCCGGACGCGGCGGCTGACCGGGTGGTCCTGCGGGAGCGGATCGAGGCGGCGATGAATGATTTACCGGAGCGGCAGCGAGTCGCAGTCATGATGTTCGACGGCGAGGGATTTAGTCACGCGGAAGTAGCGAGTGTGCTCCAGGTGCCTGAGGGTACCGTGCGCTCGTATGTGTTTCACGCGCGGCGGGCGCTTCGAAAATCGCTCGCGGCCTTGGTGGAGGAGCCGGCATGACGGAAGAGATGCCATTTGGCAATGAGCCCGATCGCGAATTGGGGTCGCTGATTCGAGAGGCCTATGCCGATCGGGACCCGGAGCCGTTTCTGGCCCGGATGCGAGGATCGCTCGAAGGGCTGCCGCCTCGGGTGTCGCAATGGGATGTCTTGGCAATGTGGGCCCGCCCGGGTGTTGTCGCCACCGCCGCCGCCGCTGCGTTTCTGCTCGGCGTTGCGCTTTGGCAAACCTGGCGAGAGCAGATTGCCACCCCAGCTCTTCCGGTGCCCTCAGTGTCGGTGGCGATGCTTGACGCCACCCCGGCCCGGCAGGGAAGCGACCCCATCCTCTACGCGGTCTTGGAGGGGCGATGATGAAATCCCGTTCGGCCGCTTTGCGGTTGCTGGCGTTGGCCTTTGCCCTCGGCGGCCTGGTTGGCGGCGCGGCAACGATGATGGCGGATCGGGGTAATCACACCCGGTCCGACCACGGCGAAGAGGGGTGGCACGGCTATGTCGCCCGGCTCGATGGTGAACTCGCCTTGACGACCGACCAAGAAGCCGCCATCGGCACGGTACTGCGCCGGCACGAGCCGGTGATGGACTCGATGTTCCGAGCCATTCGGACGCAACATCCTGAAGTGGATCAGCAGCGGGCGGCCGTTCGCCAGGAAATCCGGGCGACGCTGACGCCGGACCAAGCGACCAAATACGATGCGATGGTAGCCCGGCGTGACAGTGCGCACCGGGCTCGGGAAGCGACGAATGGGAACAAGTAGTCGTAGGATCGGCGCCATTGCCCTCACGTTGTGGGCTGGTTCGCTCGCGGCCCAGGCCAAACCGGCGGTGACTCTCGCTGAAGCGGTGGAACGCTCGGTCCGGGTTCAGCCCCGGGTGGTCCAGGCGGAGGGAGCCATCAAGGCCGCTGACGCGCGGGTTCGGTCTTCCAAGGGAGCGTACCTCCCCAATCTCAACGTGTCGAGCTCGGCGGCGGAGTTCTATTCCGAAGGCCAACGGATCGACCAAAGCACCGGCCAGTTGGTCGACAACAATTCGAGTACCACGAGCCTCAACGGGAGCGTGAACAGTTCGATCGAGGTTTTCGATGGCTTTCGCCGGAGTGCCGAGTCGCGGTCGGCTCGGGCCAATCGGGAATCGGCGGTCGAGAGTCTCGAGGATGTCCGGTTCCAGCAGGGCCTCCAAACCACCAACCAGTTCTTCGACGTCCTCTCCGCGACCCAATTGGTTCGGGTTCGCGAAGCGAGCGTCCGGCGGGCGGACGAGCAGCTCAAGGTCTCGATTGCCCGGCTCCGAGCCGGGGCCGCGATCCGGTCTGATTCGCTCCGGTCTCTGGTGACGTTAGGCAATGCCCGGATCCAACTGATCAACGCCGGCACCCAACTGGCGACGGCCGAAGCCAACCTGGGGCGGTTGATCGGTCTCGACGGGCCGGCGGCCGCGGTCGACGATTCTGGGTTCTATCGGGTTACCGATCTGCTCGATACGACGGCGCTTCGGGCCGAGGCATTGGCTCGGGCCCCGCAAGTTCGGACCGCCGAAGCCGCGGCCCGGGCGGCCCGGGCTTCGATCGGGGTGGCCCGGTCCGGTTACTGGCCGACCGTCATCTTGGCGGGGTCGAGTTCGATCAACGGGAGCGAGCAGAGCGACTTCACCTTCCGCCAGCAGCGTCAAGCGAGCTTGACCGTCAACTGGGCCGTGTTCAACAGGTTCACAAGGGAACAGAACATTGCCAACCAGACCTCGAACGCTGAGACCGCTGAGGCGTCGGCCAACGAGGTTCGGCGTCAGATTTTGGCCAGCCTCACGACCCGACTGGCTGAACTCGAAGCGGCGCAGGTAAGGATTGGGATTACCCAGACCAGCCTGGCGGCGGCCAGCGAGGACATTCGGGTTCAACAGGAGCGTTACCGGCTCGGGGTCGCCACGATCGTCGATGTACTCACGTCTCAGGAATCCCTTACCCAGGCTGAGGTTGATGCGGTAACGGCTCGGTTCGATTATCTCCGGGCCAAAGCGCAGATCCAAGCCCTGATTGGACGGCAACTATGACGACCGCGGATATTGGTGTAACCGCCGAGCGAATGGCCGCACTCCCGATCGACGTCCCCCGGGACGCCGTGATCGTGGTCCGGAACCTCGAGCGCGAGTACGTGATGGGCAGCGAAACGGTGCGGGCTCTCCGGGGGGTCGACGTCACGATCCGACGCAACGAATTCGTGGCCATCATGGGGCCGTCGGGCTCGGGGAAGTCGACGTTGATGAACCTGATTGGGTGCCTCGATACCCCAACCCAGGGCGAGTATTGGCTCAACGGCTATCGGGTCTCCGAATTGGGCGACGATCAGTTGGCCCGGATTCGCAACAAGGAAATCGGATTCGTGTTTCAGACCTTCAACTTGCTGCCCCGGGCCACCGCCCTCCAGAATGTCGAACTGCCGATGGTCTACGCCGGCGTCGGCTCCAAGGAGCGAAAGGCCGCCGCCACCCAAGCGCTGACCCGGGTCGGGCTCGCGGATCGGATGGGCCACCGCCCGAACGAATTGTCCGGCGGTCAGCGGCAACGGGTGGCGATTGCGCGCGCCCTGGTCAACAGCCCGAGCATCATCCTGGCCGACGAGCCGACCGGTAATTTGGACTCGAAGACCAGTGAGGAAATCTTGGCCCTGTTCGAGCAATTGTACAAAGAAGGGCAGACCATCATTCTGGTCACCCATGAACTCGATATCGCCGCGCACGCCCGCCGCCAGGTCCATCTTCGGGACGGCAAGGTCGAGCGCGACTTTCTGACGGAGAAGCGATGAGCGTCACACGGTTGTTGCGGTGGACCCCCTTGGTGGCGGTCGCCGCGTTGGGATGCACGAAGAAGGAAGCCCCTCGGGTCGTGTATCAGTCCGTTCCGGTCGAG
>JAYVJS010000149.1:0-2792 GCA_043769075.1 Gemmatimonadota bacterium
CCGATCAGCGTGGAGGGTCAGGCGCGGCCGTCCGGAGCCGCGGGGTTTCTCGGCACTCGTGACTGGGCACTCGGCGCTCGGCGGGAGGACGGGTCATGGCTTTTGGAAGACTAGCTCGCCGTTGACGTAGACTTGTTGGACCCAGGTCTTGACGCTTAAGGGGTGGCCGTCGAGGATGACGATGTCGGCGTCCTTCCCGACGTCGAGGCTGCCGATGCGGTCGGCCACGCCGAGAATTTCGGCGGGGACGAGCGTGACGGCCTTGAGGACGTCGGCCTCCGACATCCCATAACCGGCAGCAATGCCGGCGTCGATGAGGAGCCACTTACCCGCCCCGGCCGGCGCGAGCGAGCCGAAGGCACGGGAGAAGGTGGCCACCGCCGTCTTGATACCGGCGGCGGTGAGTTTGCGGGGAAGTCGCTCGTCGACCGGCGGGTAATCGCCCTTGTCGGGGATTTCTTCGTTGCTGATGTAGGGATGCGAAACCTGGCCGAGGACGACCGGTACTCTCCGGACGGCCAAGTCGTCGCGGTACTCCCAGGCCGCCGCGCCGCCGTCGATCACGAGGTCAAAGCCGAACTCCTGGGCCAGCCGAAGTGCCGAGCGAATGTCGGTCGCGGCGTTGGCCTGAATCCGGGCTGGGATTTCACGCCGGAGGAGCTTACCTAACGCTTCCATCCCGAGATCTCGCGGGAGCGAGGGCGTTTGGAGTTTGTTGCGGCCGTACTCCTGAGCCTTGATCATGGCTTGGCGGAGCATCGCGACTTCCGCCATCCGGGTGTACGGGTCTCGATTGCGGGCCCGGGCGGCGGTCTTCGGCGGCGTGCCAAGGGTCATGTCCATCGCGGCGGGCTCGCGCACGATCAGGCCGTCGAACGTGGGGCCGGCGGTCTTGACGACGGCCCCCTGTCCCCCGAGAAGCGACGCATCGGCCGGCGAGATGTACATCGTCGTCACGCCGCCCGACAACGCCTCGGCGTTCCGGAGCGGGCCGAGCTTTCCGGAGCCGAATGCCCCGAAGGGATTGTAGCTCTCGATGGCCCGAAGTCCGGGCGTCACTGGGTCGCTAGCTTCATTGAGATCACTGGCCTCGATCCCGATATGAGAGGCGGCATCGACCACCCCCGGGATGATGAATTTGCCACGAGCATCGATGATCAGGGCTCCGCTCGGCACCGTCACGTTCGCGCCGACCGCCACGATCTTGCCGTCCTTGAGGACCACGGTCCCGTTAGGAATCGGCGCACCGCTGACCGGGAAGACCATGCCGCCCCGAATCGCCACGGGCCGGGATTGGGCGGCCAGGGTGGCTGCGGTCACAGAGAGGAGCAGGACCCGCACGAAGGTCGGCATGGTCAGTTCCCCTCCTTGGCCCGCTCGAAGACGATCTGACCGTCGCCGATAACCAGTTCGACCCGCGATCGTGGCTCATACCACGGTCCGTCGAACATCACGAGATCGGCGTCCTTGCCGACTTCCAAGGTCCCCACTCGGTCGCCGACCCGGGCGATTTCAGCGGCATTCCGGGTCACCATCTTGAGGGCTTCTTCCTCGGGTATGCCATACCGCATCGCGAGGGCCGCGCAGAGCCGGAGCCACTTTTGGTTGATGACCGGCGCGTCGGTATGCATCGCGATCTTGACCCCGGCCTTCCAAAGGATGTAGGGGCCGGCCATAGCATCTTCTCCGACGCCGATCCGGGGGCCGAGCGGCAGGACAACGGCCGAGATGCCCCGCTTGGCCAGTTCGGGCGCGAGCTTGTAGGCCTCAGTCGAATGGTGGAGTGTCAGATCAAACCCGAATTCGTCTTTGAGGCGAACCAACGTCATGACGTCGGTGGCCGCATGGACATGGGCGCGAACGTAGGTCTTCTTGGTGAGCACATCCGTCATCGACTCGAACCCGAGGTCACGAGCCGGCGGATTGCCCTTCCGGCCGTCATCTTCCCATTTCTTTTGAGCAGCGCCGTATTCCTGGGTCTTGATCAGGTATTGCCGGAGACTGGCGGCCACCCCCATCGTGGTCGTCGGGTAACGGTCCCGCGACTTCGCACCCATCGCGAACTTCATCCCACCCTTTTCCAGCAGCATCCGACGCTCCATCGCTCCGAACGTCTTGATCACGACGGCCATGCCGCTGACGTTTTCGCCGCTGCCCGGCCCGGTCACGATCGTGGTCACCCCGCCGGACACCGCATCCTTCCAATCGGGGTCACTCAAGTCCAGGGCGTCGAGAAATCGATGCTGCGGCCCGATGACCATCGGCCCATCGTTTAGATCCGTGACCTTGGCGCCGATGTGAGAGTGGTTGTCGATCATTCCCGGGGTGATGACCTTGCCGGTGCCGTCGATAATCTTGGCACCCGCCGGCGCGGCCACGCTCGAACCGATCGCGACGATCTTGCCACCCCGAAGCAAGATGCTTCCGTTGACGAGCGGCGCACCAGCAGCCGAGTGAATTGTGGCTCCCCGGATGAGAACGTCGTCCGACTGCGCCGCGAGGCCGACGGGGGCGCCCGCGGCCAAAACAAGGAGGAGCCGGCCTATTGGCGTCATCAAGAACCCGAGTGAGAAGTTGCCCGCAAGACCAGCACCGTCACATTGTCACTGCCACCCCCGGCGAGCGCATCGTCAACCAGGGCCCGACAGACCTGCTCCGACGATGTCAGACTGGCGAGCCGGGCCGCAATCTGGCCATCGGTCACGTGCTTGGTCAGCCCGTCGCTGCAGAGGAGGCCGACCTGGTGCCAATGCGATTTCAGGTGCGTGACCACTGGCGCCGCGTCGTCGCCG
>JAYVJS010000150.1:0-2796 GCA_043769075.1 Gemmatimonadota bacterium
GCCGGCTCGCTTGGTGAACCCGGTCTTCAGGTTGGTGGCTGCGGCTTGGGTTACCCACGGTGACAACTGCGGGTCGGTCACCAGCGACGTGCCACTGGCCGTCCCGGAGACACTTTCGAGTACTGTCATGGTCGGCACCACGAATGCCCGGTGCCGGGCCACCAACTGGGCAAACGTGGGGTCGGGCGGTGCGTCGACGAAGAGATGGACCAGGCCGTCGGCGCCGGCTTCGATCGCGTCGCGGGCCCCCGCCAGATCGCCGATGTGGACCACGGCCAACTTGCCGCGCAGGTGGGTGGCAACGATCAGCGCCTTCAACGTGGCTTGGCTGATCGTCGGGATCTTCATCCCGTAGGCCTTGCCGTCGTCATAGACGATCTTGATCCACTCCGACCCCTCGGCCAGCCGGGCGTCGACGAACGCCTGGGCTTCCTCGGGCCCGGCAATGGTCGGGATAACCATGCCGTACTCAGTGCCGTGTCCTTTGGGGGAGGTGACCAACGTGCCGGCTGAGAAGAGGTCGGCCACGTCGGACATCTCACCCTTGGCCTGCTTGGCTCGGGTGTCGGCGGCCATCTTCACGTCGGTGAACTGATCGAGCTGAGTCGTTGAACCGAAGACCAAGGCGGAGCGGAGCGCATCGCCGTAGGCATGAACGTGGGCGTCGATCAAGCCGGGCATCAGGGTCTTGCCGCGGCCGTCGATTTCGGCGGTGCCCTTCGGCGCCTTCACGGCCCGGCCAACCGCGGCGATCCGGCCGTCGGTAATCAGCACGTCAAGGAGTCCACGGTCGGCTTGCCCGTCGAACACCCGGGCACCCCGGACCACAAAATTCGCTGAAGGAGAGGACTGGGCGCTGGCTGCCCTTGGCGAGGCGGCCGCCGCAGTGGCGACGAAAAGCGATACCAAACCGCTAGACAAAAGGTGCTTAGGCAGGGAAACCTCCCAATGATTGGCCGACGATGTACGAGCGTTACTGCTTACGATAGGTCGTGCGACATGTTTCACAAGGCGGCCGGTTGCTTTTTCGCTCTCGTAGGCGACGACGGCATGACCGCCACCGCCGCCCCGCATGCTGATCAGTTGCCCACGGCCCGTGGCGCGGAGGGATACGACCAGGGAATGGTAGTTGAGAATGTCGGGATGGACCTTGGATTGGGTTGCCAGCGGCTGACCTGTGCCCGCCACACCACGCTTCTGGCCGCCTGACCCTGGATGTCCGAGGGGTCATTCGTGCTGGTTATCGACCTCGCCACCTTGGATCCATTTGGATAGCAGGGCACAGGCGTTGCCTCGGGCCTGCTTTGGATCCCTCGTCGCCAGTACCATGGTGAACGGCGGCAGTGCTGCCCAAACCTCGAGATCGGCACAATGCCGGGCCAGCATCGCCCCGCCGTCCGTGCGTTCGAGCGGCGACACCCGGCTCAGGAGAATCAGATCGACTCCGTGGCCCGCAAGGTCGAGGACCCCGGAGGCTCTTTCGGGTCGAAGGACCCTCTCGAAAGGTACCGTGCGATGGCCGCTGAAATAGAAAACCGAGCTTGGCTTCTCCGTCATGACGACCGCGGACTTGGGGGCGCCGGTTCGGATCGATCGAGCCGCGGCCACCATGCCACGGCGCTCTGGGCCAAAGCATTTGGCGTCGGCGTAAGGATCCCGGCGGTTACACTGGTAGTTGGAACGATTTCGAACCACGGTCGTCAGACCCGAAACCGCGGGCAGGAGAGCAAGGCCGCACCACAGCACCGCCCGGACCCTTGGGGGAGTCCATTGGGCCACGGTAATGCCTCCGAGGACCAGGGACGCGATCAAAACGGGGATCAGGGGGAACGCGTATCGCACGTCCGTCCAGGGCCAGATCGTAAGCGCTACCCCGAACAGCAGGAGGTAAATCACGGCCACCGGCCAGCGGCGACTCAGCCCGAAGAGCCCGATGCCGCAGCACAGTCCGAACCCAAGCCAGACGCCTAGGTCAATTCCGAGGCGTCGGACGGTTGGGATTCCGAAGCTCCACGGCAAGGAAGTGAGGTAGGCCCTGGCGTTGGTGGCCGCCTGAACCAGGAGCCCGACCCCGCGCCCGCCCGGCTCCCCCGGGCCCCGCTGACCAACGGACCGCAAATCCTCGGCGTAGCCGGAACCGTTGGTCGTGTTCTCCACTCGGATGGCCTGGGCGAACCACCCGCCGACCATCGCCAGCGAAAGAGCGCCATGGACCATGGCGAATTTCCACCGTCGATGGCGGAGCGCCCAGATCCCGATCGCCGCGATCAAGGTGATACCGATCGTCCGGGTCAGGAAACTCGCGATTGCCGCCGCGGAGGCGACCGCCGGCCATCGGCCGCTGTCGGACCGATCACTCCGGAGGGCCGCCCAAAGCGAAACCGTCGTAACGAAAATGAATGGCGCCTCCGACATGGCCGTTCCCGCGATTCCGATCAGCGAGGGATTCAGTGCCACCAAGGCGAGGCCCACCACCCCAGGCCAGGGGCCGGCCATTTGCCGGAGGGCGTCACCGAGCAGCAGGGCAGTGAGGAGGAGCAGGAGAAGATTCGCGCCTCGGAGCCAGTCGAGGTCCGGCCCAGCTACCCGGCGTACCAACGCGATCCAGAGCGGGTTGGCCGGCGGATACTTGGCGTGAGGGGGTGTTCCAACCAAGAACTCGTCGTGGTACCGACCGTTTTCGAGCGACTGGCCCAGAATGACGTATGTGGGCTCATCGCCGCCGACCGCGACCTCGGGGGCCCGTGAGAGCCAGCCGACCGAGGCCGAGATCATGGCGATGGCAACCATGGTGAC
>JAYVJS010000151.1:0-8051 GCA_043769075.1 Gemmatimonadota bacterium
CCTCCTGGTGACCGACGCGGTCGAGGCCCAGTTCCGGAAACTCAAGGGCGAGGGTTAACCGGGCGGTTTCGCCGCCTTTGGGATAGGTTCATTGCACGATCGATACCCATCCCCTCGACGGAAAGGCCTCTGATGCTGAGACTCGCCCTGGTTGCCCTGCTGGCGCTCCCCCTTTCTGGGCCTACGATACCTCGGCCGGCTCCGGTCAGCCCCACCAGCGCCGAGGTCGACGCGCAGGTCTGGTCGGTGATCGCGGCCTCCGTTGTTGCCGGAGATATTGTCGCCATGGGCCGGACCTATCATCCGGCGGCCGTCCTGGTCAGTAACACCGGCACCAAGTCGATCGCCGCCACGCTGGAGGGTTGGGGCAAGGACATGGTGGTGGCCAAAAAGGACGGGGTTCGGGCCACGGTGGAGCTCCGGTTCGACAAGCGGCAGGACGACGCCATGACCGCGTTCGAGACCGGGGCGTTTAAGTACACGACCACGGACCGGGCCGGCAAACAGACCCCGAGTTACCGCCGGATGGAGGCGTTGCTCGTCAAGACCAATGGCCGGTGGCAGATCTTGATGGAGCGCCAACTCGACGCCGTCACCGAGACCGCCTGGAATCAGCTGCCGCACTGAGCGACCCGATCATTTCTGGAGGTAGTATGCGCACGACCCGGATCACTGTGATCGGGACCCTCGCGGTCCTCGTTACCCTGTCAGCCTGCGCCAAGCCGGCTGACGAGCCCAAGGCACCCCCGAAGCCGGACGCCCCGCGTCCGCGAACGGCTCGTGTCACCACTTCCGACTCGGCCATGGTCGTGTCGGCTTCACCCTTCGCAACCAACGCCGGGCTCGCGGTCCTCAAGAGCGGCGGCAATGCGATTGACGCCGCGGTGGCGGTGGCCATGACGCTGGCCGTGACCTATCCCGCGGCCGGCAACCTCGGAGGGGGCGGGTTCATGGTGGCGCGGATCGGCGGGAAGAACCTCGCGCTCGATTTTCGGGAGGCCGCTCCTCGAGGTGCTTCGCGTGACATGTACCTGGATTCTCTCGGGAACGTCACCGACAAGAGCGTGACGGGCGCGCTGGCGGCCGGGGTGCCTGGGTCGGTGGCCGGTCTCTATGAAGCCCACAAGAAGTACGGGTCGAAGCCGTGGGCCGAGCTGCTCAAGACCGCGATAACCCTGGCCGACTCGGGATTCGCGATCGATACGGCGTTTAGTGACGACGACGAATCGGGCGCCCACCGGCTCGGGCTCGACTCCACCAGCGCCAGACTATTTCTCAGGGACGGCAAATTCCTGCCGATCGGGACAACGTGGAAGGCACCGGGCCTCGCCGCCACGTTGCGCCGGATTGCCGAGAAGGGGCGAGACGGGTTTTACACCGGAAAGACCGCCGACCTGATCGTCGCCTCGATGAAGGCGGGCGGCGGGGTCATCACTCACGCTGACCTCAAGAACTTTCAGCCGATCTGGCGCACCCCGGTCGAGTTCGACTATCGGGGTCACCATGTGATTTCAATGCCCCCGGTGTCGTCCGGCGGATTGACCCTGGGTCTGATCCTTGGCATTCTCGAGCATCGGGATCTGGCGGCCCTTGGCTGGCGGACACCCCGGTCGATTCACCTTCTCGCCGAGGCCGAGCGCCGGGCCTTCGCCCGCCGGAACGCTCTGCTGGGCGACCCGGCTTTCGTGAAGATTCCGGTGGAGTCTTTCTTGTCGAAGGACACCGCGACGGCACTGGCGGCTGAGATCGGCGAGACGTCGAGCGGCAGCGCGCCGTCAGTGCCGCCCAAGGACAAGCGCCACACCACCCATTTCTCGGTGGTCGACGCGAAAGGCAACGCCGTCGCCATCACCACCACCATCAATGAGAGCTATGGCTCGGCCTTCACCGTGGCAGGGGCCGAGTTTCTCATGAACGATGAAATGGACGATTTCACCGTCAAAGTGGGCGCCGTCAATGCCATGGGGCTGGTGCAGGGTTCCACCAATGAGATCGTCCCTGGGAAACGGATGCTCTCGAGTATGACACCCACCATTGTGCTCGGCTCGTCGGGAGCGCCCTTGCTGGTGGCGGGGGCAGCCGGCGGTGCCTACATCATCACCGCCGTGGCACACTTGATCGTGAGTGTCATCGACTACCGCCAGCCGATCGGCGCCGCGATGGCCGCGCCGCAGTTCCACCATCAGGACAACCCGGATTCGCTCGTGGTCGAAAACATTCCTTGGGCCGACTCGGCCCGGGCCTTCATGCTGCCGCTCGGGCACGGGGTCAAGGTGTCGCCGTGGGGGAGTCTCGCCAACGTTCAGGTCATCCACCGCGACGGCGGCGTTTGGCGTGGCGTGAGTGAGCCCCGGGGTTTTGGGCTGGCGGCCGGCTACTAGCGGGGGGACCCGCGGGCCGGCCTCATGGTTGAAACTGGATGACCTGGTTCTCAAGGGGCATGCTGCGCCGGCGCGGTGAGGGCGCGCCGCCCTTCCACGGATCGAGGAACCCCGCGGTCATCCCGAGGACCGAGTACTGGTCGAACAGATAGGGAACCCCTTCGGTCCCGAGCGGCGAAGGCCGATCGCCGAGGTGGAAGTGGAGGTGGGGCGCATCCGAGTTACCCGAATTGCCTAGAAGCCCCACCACCTGACCCGGTTTCACTTGGTCGCCCACCTTCACCGTGATCGAGCCGGGCACCAAGTGGGCATAGAACCCGTAGTTTCCGCCGCCGAGGTCGAGGATGACGTGGTTGCCGCCGACGGTCTCGAGCGTGATCGGTACCGCACGGTTAGGCGCCAGTGCCACGTTCTCCGGAATCCCATCTTTGACCGCCACGACTACCCCGTTGCCGACCGCCCGGACCGGATGCTTATACCCGTACCAGTTTTCGTTCTTGGTCGAATCGCCGTGGAACAGGGTGCCGTCGGGTCCGAACAGGACCCAGTCCACCGCATAGCGCTGGGGAATCCGGGCCTGGCCGTCGAGCGGGATCACGGTGCGGCGGTGGCCGGAGGTGTTCCCCGGTCCATTGGCGGTGAGCCAAGGCCCGCCCCGCATCGGAGACTGGATCGTGATCGCCGGCTTCGGGTCCACGTTGACCTGATAGCCGGTTAGGGTGTCTGAAGGAGCACCAGCCAACGAATCGGCCGCGGTTAGCAGGAATCGGTGGTCGAGCCGGGTTGGAATCCGGTCATTCGGAACTACCAAGGCGAGGAACACGACCGTCTGGCGGCCGGCGGCGATGGTCCGGCCGTCACCGGTGTCGGCAATCCTCATGGTCATGGCGCGGAGTGAGTCGCCTTCGAACGCGGTAACTGGGGCGCCGTTGCTGGTCACATCGAGACGTTGAATCGCCAGGTTGCGTTTTCCGAGATTAGTGACCCGAAGCTCGTAGACCAGGATCGAGTGGTCGCCGGTTGACGCGGCCGCCGGCGGCTTGGGGACTCGGATGTCCAACGACACCATCCGGAGCTGGGCCGAGGCCGGAAGCGGCAGGCCGAGCAGGACGAGTCCTACTACCAGGCGTTTGACGGTGCTCCGATTCATGGGAACCCTGAGGTCGAGGGTGGAAGCTGAATCTACGCCCATAGGAACGTTGAAAATCGGCAGATAGTTTCAACGGGCCCGGCTCGGATTCGCCGCAAGGTTCGGATGGACCACCCGCAGACCGTCAGGTTAGGTTGTCCACCATGACTCACTCCGCGCTTGACCGCGCCGCCTACCATGCCCGGCGGTACCTCGACCAAGTCGACATCCGATCGGTCGCCGCCACGGCGACCCGCGACGAACTCAAAACCCGGTTCGACATTCCGCTTCGGAATGAGGGCCTCCCCGCCGATCAAGTCATCGATGAACTGGCCCGGGCCGCCGACGGTGGACAGGTCGGCTCCGGGAGCGCCCGGTTCTTTGCCTGGGTGATTGGGGGCGCGTTGCCGTCGGCCGTGGCCGCGGATTGGCTGGTGAGTGCGTGGGACCAAAACGCCACCATCTACGCCACTTCGCCGGCGGCCTCGGTGGCGGAAGAAGTCGCCGGCAAGTGGATGCTCGATTTGCTCCGGCTGCCGGCCTCGGCGTCGTTTGCGTTCACGACCGGCTGCCAGATGGCTCACTTCACCGGGCTCGCGGCGGCCCGTAGCCACGTCCTCCGCGCGGCGGGCTGGGAGGTCGAGCGGGACGGATTGGCCGGCAGCCCGCCGATTCGGGTTCTGGTGAGCGCCATCCGCCATGTCTCCCTCGATCGGGCGCTCCGTTATCTGGGGGTTGGCTCGCGGCAGCTGGTGTCGTTGCCGGTCGACCGTGATGGGCTGATTGCGCCGGCTGTCCTCGAGGCTGCGCTTACCGCGGGCAGCGGTCCAACCATCGTCGGGTTGAATGGCGGCGACCTCAACACGGCGGCGTTCGACCCTTATCAGGAGCTGATCCCCCTAGCGCATGCCCATGGGGCTTGGGTCCATGTGGACGGTGCGTTTGGCCTCTTTGCTCGGACCAGCGAGCGGTTCAAGTCGTTGACCGAGGGCATGGATCTGGCGGATAGCTGGGCCACCGACTGCCACAAGTGGCTCAACGTTCCCCAAGACTGTGGCTTTGCGGCGGTGCGGCATCCGGAGGCCCACCGTCGGGCATTCACGATTCACGATTCGTACTTCGTCGGCGAACAGGCGGCCCGGGATCAAATCGATTGGACCCCGGAATGGTCCCGGCGCGCCCGGGCGTTTGGGGTCTACGCGGCGCTTCGGGAGCTTGGCCGGGATGGTGTCTCGGGGCTGATCGAGCGAAACAGCGCGCAGTGTGATGCGTTGGTTCGGGGGATCGCGGCGCTACCGGGAGTATTGGTGGTGGCGCCGGCCCGGCTCAACCAGGGGCTGGTCCGATTTCTTGATCCGCAGCCTGGCGCGACCGATGTGGATCATGATGCCCGGACCGATCGGGTCATCGACGCCGTCAACCGGGGCGGCGAGGCGATGTTCGGCGGGGTGACTTGGGGTGGCAAGCGCGCGATGCGGATCTGTGTCGTCAATTGGCGGACCGACGATGTCGCGGTGGCGCGGACCATCGCGGCGGTTGCCGCTGGCCTTCGCTAAACTTCCAGGATGTCGGACCAGTCCCGGAACGCAGCGTCGGTCCAGCGCCACGAACACCCAGGTGGTAGCTGGGAGCTCGCCACTCGGGCCGCCGTTCCAGCGGTGCGGCCGCTGATCCCGGTCTACGTCGGGTACTCGGAACGCACCTCTCTTCCGCTCCGCCGGCTCGAAGTCCCCCATCCGAACGTCACGGTCATCATCAACCTTGGGGCGCCGCTTGCGGTGCACGCCCCGGCGATCGAATCCCGAGGCCCGACCTTCCCGAGTTTTGCGGCCGGGCTCTTCGATACCGTGGTCGTGACCGAAACGGCCGACGAGTCGAGCGGGATCGAACTCAACCTCACCCCGCTAGGGATGTGGCAACTGGCGGGCGTTCCGATGGAAGAACTCCGCAATCGGGTCGTCCGGCTCGAAGACTTGTTCGGCGGCTGGGCGACTTGTCTTGAGCGTCAGTTGCGCGAGGCGCCCTCGTGGGATGCTCGCTTCGATCTCCTCGATGCCGTCCTGTCTAGACGGTTCCGCTCTCGGGCCGGGCCCCCGAACGCCGTGACCTGGGGCTGGGAGCAGGTTGCCAGCGGTGCGATGACCGTGGGCGAGATCGGCCGGACGCTGCAGTGGAGCCGCCGCCGGCTGGGGGTGGCGTTCCGCACCTACCTTGGGTTGACCCCGAAGGCGTTGCAGCGGTTGGTCCGGTTCGACCGGGTGGTGCAGCAGGTGCGCCGGCCTGGGGTGGCACGGTGGTCGGTGCTGGCCCACCGGTGTGGCTATGCCGACCAGGCCCATCTGGCGCGTGAGTTCCGAGAGTACTCCGGCCTGACTCTCACCGAATTTCGACGCCGATTCGATCCTGATTTGCCGGGCCTCCGCGAGGACTAAGGGCGTCCGGGGGAAAAATGATGCGGAGCTGCGGCAGAATGGTTAACGGGTCGGTTGGTTGCCGGGGATATTGGGCGGATGGCACCCAAGCTTCTTATCCAACTCGTCCACGCGCTCCGGACCCGACACTATAGCCGGAAGACCGAAGCTGCCTATACCAGTTGGATAAGGCGGTACGTCCGTTATCACGCCCTACGGCATCCGGCCGGGATGGGCGAGGCGGAGGTGGGGCAGTTCCTGACCTACTTGGCGGTGGAGCGGCGGGTGGCGGCTTCGACCCAGGGGCAGGCGTTGGGGGCGATCATGTTCCTGTACCGGCATGTGCTGGGCCGGCCGCTGGGGGCGCCGATCGAGGCCCTGCGGGCGCGGCAGCCGGCTCGGCGGCCGGTGGTGCTGACCCCGTCGGAGGTGGAGGCGGTGCTGGCCGAGTTGCGGGGGCCGACGGCGCTGGTGGGGCTGTTGATGTATGGGGGCGGGCTCCGGCTCGGGGAGGCGCTGGGGCTTCGGGTGAAGGATGTGGACCTCGCGCGGGGCGAGGTGAACGTCCGGGCCGGGAAGGGGGGGAAGGACCGGGTGACGGTCTTGCCGCAGCGGGCGATCGGGCCGCTGGAGGCGCATTTGCGCCGGGTGGCGGCGTTGCACCGGAGGGACCTGGCGTCGGGGGCCGGGGCGGTGGCGCTGCCCGGGGCGCTGGACCGGAAGGTACCGAGTGCGGCGACGGCGTGGCCCTGGCAATGGGTATTCCCGGCGACCAGACGGTACGTGCCCAGAGAGGCGCCGAATGGCCCGCGGCGGCGCCATCACCTCCATCCGACCCTGGTGCAGCGGGCGGTGGCGGCTGCGGTGGCGAGTTCGGGGATCGGGAAGCGGGCGACGTGCCACACGCTTCGGCATTCCTTTGCGACTCATCTGCTGGAGGGTGGGTACGATATCCGGACGGTGCAGGAGCTGTTGGGTCATCGGGACGTGAGCACGACGATGATCTACACCCACGTGCTGAACCGGGGTGGGCTTGGGGTCCGGAGCCCGGCGGACGGGCTGCCGCCGGGGCTGGCTAGGCCGCCTATGGGGCAGGGTGGGGCTGGGTAAGGGGACGGGATATCGCGGGTGGGCGGGGTGAGGATAGCTTACCTCCAGTGCAGTTCACTACTAGTTAGGCAACATCACATGGCCATAGGCTCGACCGACATCTTTCCAGTTCTTGCCGCCCTTGCCGGCGCCGTGGTTGGCGGCCTGATCACGGGCCTAGGTGCGCTCCTCCAAGGCGCGCGGGAACGTAGGCGGGCGCTCCGGGTGATCCTTTTTGAGCTACTTGAGCTGCGACACCAAATTGCCCTGCGTGACCCACGAAATGTCCTCGAGCTTCTGTCGCAGGTTGTTGCCGAAAGGGCCGGTCGCGACGCAGCCCGCGAGTTGGCGGCACCAGAGGGACAGAGACTTGCCCGGCAGTTGGTTCAGGCAGCGGCGAAGACGTTCAGCGAAAGCCCGCTCGGACCGGGGTACGAGGGTGCCGTTCAGGCTTTGGCACCCTACGATCCGTTTCTCGCCTACCGACTCCGTGGCCAAACGCATGTCTTGCAGATAGACCGAGCGGTAGCCTCCTACTTCGAGGCCGCACTGGCGTTGCCGATCGTCGGCCTCGGCGCCAGTTGGGACGGTCTACGCCAATCGACCGAACCCGCCGCTCTTGACATGCTGCACAGGGACGCCCGGAACAGGCTCGGTAGTCATGTTCGCCGGGTTGCCTGGTCCTTGTCACCGTTAGCGTACCTATCCGCTCGCAGAGCCCTTCACGATCAGAACTCTGTGTCGAAGCAGGCCTTCCGTGAGTGGTTCGATCAGTTTCTCAGCAGCCTACCACCCGGCTCCATTCCCGACGTTGCCTAACAAGGTATTGCAGCGGACAGCCGGCGGGCCTCCGATTTGACAAGTCGCGGCCGCGCCCCGATGTTGGTTGGGGGATGGCGCGGCCGCTTTGCTCCTTGCAGCGGCTGCCGCTGAATACCAGGGCGTTAGGCTGCACGACTTCATCCCAAGAATGATCTGATGGGGCTGCTCGAGGGGCTCCTTGCTCTGGGGCTGCGGCGCGGCGCTGGTGCCGTGCCCTAG
>JAYVJS010000152.1:0-11078 GCA_043769075.1 Gemmatimonadota bacterium
GTATGCGACGATGCCGACGGTCCGCACTTGCCGGACCATCGGTGCGAGTTCCACTTGGGCAAAGGTGACCCCGATCTGGCGCTGACCGGCCGCACCTAACGTCACAGTTTGGCCGCTATCGGATGGACCGCCCGGGGCCATCGCGGCCATATCGTGGCCGGCGGCGGCCGGAGCGGCCGGGCCGGGCCGGCCGGCGAACCGCCAGACCAAGATCACCGTCACGACCGCCACCACGGCGATGAGAGACCAACCGAGTCCGCGGCGGGGCCGGGCGGGCTCAAAGGGCGAAGAGGGAATCATCGGTCAGCTCCGGAAAGGGCAGTGAGGTACTCGAGTTCGGCCAGAGCCTGGGCTCGATCCGCGACGAACCGCACCAGATCGATTTCACTCCGAAACACAGCTAACTGGGCAGTGATCACGGTTTCGAAATCCACTCGGCCGGCCCGGAAGGCGGCCAACGCGGAGGCAACCGCGACGCCGGATTGGGGCAGGAGGGTCCCTCGATAGAGCGTCATTAGGCGACCGGCGCGATTGGCGGCCGCGGCAAGTTCCCCGATCCGGGCCTGGGTTTCGGCCTCGGTGGCGAGGATGTCGGCGGCGGTCATCCGTTCCATGGCTTCCGCCTCACGGCGCATCTGACCCTGCCGGCTCCCCGACCAGATCGGCAACCGGGCTCCGATCGTCATCGACAGCATCCGATCAGTGCCCGCGCCGCCGAACATCGGCTGTTGCCCGTATGCGAGGCCGACTTCGAGGTCGGGCCATCGTTCCATCGTGGCGCGCTTGCGATCGAATCCGGCCGCCAGCCGAGCGGCCCGCCGAACCGAAAGGAGCGGTCGGTGCTGACCGGCCGCTTCGACCATCGCCGCCACGGCGAGCACCGAGTCGGGCGGGGGTGGGAGAACGATCGAGTCGATCCGGGTTCCGGGGGCCCGGAGCGCCATCGCGTTCAGCCGGGCCACGAGCGCTTGGCGGTCCGCTTCGAGCATCACCAACTCCTCGGCAAACCGGGCCGTTTCCAGTTGGGCCCTGATGACGTCGGCTTGCTCGGCCTGCCCGATGGCATACCGGGCGGAGATGACGTCCCCGAGACTCCGGAGCGCGGGTAGGAAGGTGTTGAGCAACGCCCCGACCCGGTCAATGCGGTCGAGATCGATCAAGTCGCCGGCGGCCCGCCATCGGACCAGTCGCCGAACCTCCTCGACCTGACCGGCTTCAGCGGCCGCCCGGGCCTGGGCAGCGGATGTGGCGGCCGAGACCTTGCCTCCGGTCGGAATCATCTGGGAAATCCGAACCTGGTCCATGGCCACCGGTGAGTCTTTTCCAAACCGGCGCAACGACCGGTTCATGACGCCGAGTTCGATCGTCGGATCGGGAGGGCGGCGAGCCGGGCCAACCCGCGCTTCCGCGGCGGCCAGTCGTTCCCGGGCAACGATCAGCTCGGGATTGGCGGACTCGACCAGGCCGAGATATTCCGCCAGAGTCCAGCGGGTTCGGGCCGTGTCGGCGCCGAACAGAAGTGACGCGCCGATGGCGACAATCGGGACCAAGGACAGCATAGCAAGCACCTCGTCGGGCAATGATTGATTCCGGGTTCACCGTGACCCCGGGAGGACAGCAATCAGGGCGCGAGGAGCGGGGGGGGAGTTGGGGGGTCGGTACTGATCGAGGTGAGCACGGCGACGGACCGGCGGGCGGCGGCGGCGCGATGGCGGGCCGACGAGGCCAGATCGTCCGGGGCCAACATCCCGCCGACTGTGGACCCGCACTGACCGGTAGCGTGGCAGGACGAGGTCGCACATCCGGGGCAGGCGTCGGACTGCTCGCAACCGGACTGGGTGGGCTGAGAATGGTCACGATGGCCCGACGCCGGAGCCGGTTGGTGGGTACACCCATGGCCCGGGGCATCATGGCCGATCCCGGGCATTGCCAACGCAGGGGTGGCGACGAGGGCGGCGATCAGCCAACCGTGCAGCGTTCGCCGGACCCAGTTCCTTATCATGGCCGGAAATCTGACCACCGACTGTGAAGCCAGGGGAGGAACGGGGCGGAAGATTCCTTCATGAACTCGGACCCCTTGGTTTTTGGGGCTCCACCAGGCCCAAGTGGACGGGCAGGCCCGATTCGAGTTACGTTACCGCAACCCATGATCATCCGTCCCCTGGCTCGATGGCTCCTGACCCCGCTGGCATGCTGGCTGGTGCTAGCTCCGACGATCGCCGGATTGGCGCACGAGCGGGCCCATGCCGCGTTGGCGGACCATCATGCTTGGTCCGACAGTGACCACGACCATGACTCCGATCATGACCAGGCTACCCCGGAGACCGGCTCGGACCACTCGGCCTCGGGAGATCACGCCGATTCCGGCCATCAGGCCGCCCGGATCGGATCGGGTATCTTCGCCCGCGCCGACTTTGCCGTCGCCGGTGGCGCATCGATCAGCGAACTCTACGCCGGAGTCGTCACCCGATCGCCGGTCGTCTTTGGGCCGCTCGACCTCCAGCCCGACCAAACTCACCATCCTCCCGGCCTTCCCCGCGCTCCTCCGCGTTACTGACCCGGGTTCGTAGTCGAACCCGAACCCATCCGGGTGCCCGTCGACGAACCTGATCGGTCCGTTCGGGCCTTGGCTTCCGGTGGTTCGGCCGGTTCCGAGTATTTCTCGCGAGAGACCGCATGCGAATTGCCATTGTCTTGCTAGCGTTGCCTGGACTCCAGGGCGCCCTGACGGCCCAGGAACGCCTAACGTTGTCCCAGTCCGTCGAACTGGCCCGGGCCACGAGCCCCGAGTTGGCCTCCGCGCGAGCCGGGGCCCGGGCAGCGGCGGCTTGGGCCCGCCAGGCCGGAACGTGGCCCAACCCGAACGTGGTCTTCGGCCGGGACCGGACCAGCGGGCTGGAGGGGGTCAACGGACAAGTCACGATTCATCTCGAACAACGGCTCGAGGTAACCGGAGTCCACACCGCCGACCGGTCAGCCGCCGTGGCCCGGGCAGACGCCGCGGCCGCCGACGTGCTTCGGGCCGAGCAGCTCCTCGACGCCCGGGTGACGAAGTCCTTCGTTCACCTCGTCTCGGCCGGCCGGCGCGCGGCGCTCGCCGATCGGCTCCGGCAGGTGGCCGACTCCGCGGCCGCGATCGTTACTCGCCGGTTCGCGGCGGGCGATGCGTCGGGGTTCGAGCGGCGCCGGCTCGAGCTCGAAGCGGCCCGATACGCCGCAGCCATGATCGCAGCGCGGTTCGAGGCCAATAGCGTTGCCACCGAACTCGCGGCGTTAATCGGCCGGCCCGGAACCGAGCTCGAAGTCGTTGACACGATGCCTCCCTTGGGCCCGATCGCCTCGCTTGACTCGCTCTTGGCCGGATTGCCGAAACGGTCCGACCTCCAGGCCGGCGATTTCATGGTGACCGCGGCCACCGCCGAGGCGACGGCCCGCTCCCGGGAATGGATCCCGACGCCGACCGTGTCGGCCGGCTACAAGAGCGAGGAAAGCGCAGGCCGCCCGGGGCGGTTCACCGGCTTCGTGGCCGGCCTCGCGTTTCCGCTGCCCCTCTTTGACCGCCGATCGGAGGCAACGGCGGGTCGGCTGGCACTGGCCGACCGGGCCCGGGCGGATCGGGACCGCCAGCATCGGGATGCGGCAACGGAGGTCCGCCGCTTGGCATCGGGTCTTCGGGCCCTGATCGAGCAACGCCGGGTGTTCGGGAGCCGACTCGGCCCTGAGGCCGACGTGGCCCTCCGCTCAATTTCGGTGGCGTTCGCGGAGGGCGAACTGCCGGTGGCGCAGTGGGTCGATGCCGTTCGCGCCTACTACGAAGCCCAAGGGGCATTGCTCGATCTCGACGCCGCGATCGCCGGACGCCAGGCGGATTTGACGGCGGCCACAGGACCTACTGAAGCCGGGGGCGCCCGATGACAAACCAAATGGTTCGCTGGGCCCAAGCTGCCGGCCTCCTCGTGACGGCGGCGTGCGCCAAACCGGAGCCGGCCCTGGTCTTCGAGATCGCCACCGAACGGATTACTCGGTGGACCGACTCGACCGAGTTGTTCCTCGAGCACCCGACGCTGATCACCGGGGAAGCCGCGAAGTTCGCGGTCCACCTGACGGACCTCACCGACTTCACTCCGCTGAAACGCGGCGAAGTCACCCTGCGGCTCACCCCGGCCGGCGGCGGCCCTCCGGTGGAGGCGGTTCAGAGCGAGCCGGGATCACCGGGGATCTTCGGCCCAACGCTCACGCCCGGGCCGGCCGGCCGGTATCGGCTCACGGTCCTGGTGAGAAGCCCGGCGGCCGTGGACTCGATCGCCGCCGGCGAGGTGGTGGTCTATGCCACGATCGACGACGCGCCCGACGAAGCGCCTCCGCTGCGGGGCAGCGCCTTTCTCAAGGAACAGCAGTGGAAGACCACGGAGTTCCGATCCGCCTTCGCGGTGGAAGGTTCCTTGGTGGGCTCGGTGGAAGTGCCGGGCGAGATCGTTCCAGCCGCCGGACGCCGGGTCACGGTCCCGGCTCCACTCGCCGGGACCCTCGATCCGCGGGTCGGATCGGCGCTGGTTCCGGGTTCCCGGGTGAGCGCCGGCCAGATCATCGCCTCGTTGTCGCCGGCGTTAGGCGATGGCGGCAGTGCCTATGCCCAGGCTCGGGCCGGGCTGGCCGAAGCCGAAGACGAACAGGCCCGGGCCCAACGGCTCGTTGCCGCGGAGGCGGCACCGGCCCGGCGACTCCACGAGGCCGAGCTCCGGGTTCGGGCCGCACGGGAAGCGTTGGCCGGCTTCGGCGGCGGCGAACTGGTGGACGGGAACGTTCCGGTCCGGGCCCCGATCGGCGGGATCGTCGCCGCCCGGCATCTGACAGGCGGAAGCTTGGTGAGCGCCGGCGCTCCCTTGCTCACGATCGTCGACCCCGCCGTTGTTTGGCTCCGAGCCCTGGTCCCGGCCGCGACAGCACCGAGCCTCGATCGGCGCCGGCCGGCCAGCGTCCGGATCGACGGGACCGGTCGGTCGGTCGAGACCGGCCTGGCCCTGGGTGTGGCTCCGGTCATCGACTCCGTTTCCCGGACCGTCGAAGTGCTCTATCCGGTCGGTAATCGCGACGGATCCCTTCTGATCGGCGCGACCGCCCGGGCGCTTCTTCCGGTCGGCGGATCGCGGAGCGGCGTGATCGTGCCGGCCACCGCCGTGCTCGAGTTCGATGGGCGGCCCACCGTGTTCGTTCAGATCGCGGGCGAACGATTCGAGCCCCGCGTCATCACGATCGGAGCGCGGGATGCCACCCGGGTGTTGGTGTCGGGCGGGGTCGCCGCCGGGGAGCGGATCGTCACCGAAGGCGCTTATCAGATTCGCCTGGCCTCGCAGAGCAGCGCGGTGCCCGCCCACGGCCATGAGCACTAGGAGGCACTCGTGCTCGATCGGTTGATTGCCTGGTCGCTCAAGAACCGGACCCTGGTCCTGGCCGTTGCCGCGTTGGTGCTCGGCGCGGGCGCCTGGACCGCCATCCGACTCCCGGTGGACGTGTTTCCCGATCTCACGGCCCCGACCGTCACCATTCTCGCGGAAGCGCACCAGATGGCCACCGAGGAGGTGGAGACCTTGGTGACCTTCCCGATCGAGACCGCGATGAACGGGGCGCCGGGCGTTCGCCGGGTTCGCTCCTCGACAGCCCACGGGATCGCGGTGATCTGGGTCGAGTTCGGTTGGGACGTCGAGATCTTTCGGGCCCGGCAGATCGTAGCGGAGAAACTCCAAACCGTCTCGAGTTCGCTCCCAACGGGGCTTTCGGCACCGGTCCTCGCGCCGGTGTCATCGGTGATGGGGGAGATCATGATGGTCGGGCTCCGGGGCCCTGATCCGCAAGCGCTCCGAACCGTGGCCGACTGGACCGTCCGCCGCCGATTGCTCTCGGTGCCGGGGGTGGCGCAGGTAATCCCGATCGGAGGCGAGGTCCGCCAATACCAAGTGATCCCCGATCCGGCCCGGCTGCGGGCGGCCGGGGTCACGCTTGCCGAATTGACGACGGCAACCCGCCGGGCCAGTGCGGTCAGCTCGGGCGGCATCTACGCGGCATCGGGCCAGGAGATCGCGATCCGTGGGTTGGCCCGCGCCCGCACCGCCGAGGATCTCGAGCAGTCGGCGGTCGCGATGCGCGGCGGCGCGCCGGTGCTGATTGGGCACGTCGCCACCGTCCAGATTGGGGCGGCGCCCAAGATCGGCACCGGGTCCATCAAGGCTGAGCCCGGCGTGGTGATGGCGGTGCAGAAGCAGCCGGGGGCCAACACTCTGGAATTGACCAGCCGGGTCGAGGCCGCCTTGGCCGACTTGAGTCGCACGCTGCCGGAGGGCATTACGATCGAGACCGATCTGTTCCGGCAGGCCGATTTCATCAGCGTGGCGGTCCGCAATGTGACCCTGGCCTTACGAGACGGCGCCATCTTGGTCGTGATCGTCTTGCTCGCGTTCCTGGGGCGATGGCAGACTACGGCGATTTCGGTGGTCGCCATCCCGTTGTCGCTCGCGGTGGCCATCCTCGCGATGGCCGCCTTCGGCATCGCGGTCAACACGATGACGCTGGGCGGACTCGCGATTGCCGTCGGCGTGTTGGTCGACGACGCCATCATCGACGTGGAGAACGTCTTTCGGCGGCTCCGTCAGTGGCGCGCCGACCCCGGCGGCCGTTCCGCGCTCCGGGTCGTCTATGGCGCCTCCCGAGAAGTCCGGGGTTCGATCCTCTATGCCACGGCGATCATCATCATCGTGTTTTTGCCGCTGTTCTTCCTGGAGAGCGTCGAAGGGCGGTTGCTTCGGCCCCTCGGGACCGCCTACGTGGTCGCCACGTTGGCGTCCTTGGTCGTGGCGATGACCGTCACCCCGGTCCTCTGCTACCTGCTGTTACCGGCGGCCGCGACGGACGCCCGTGAGAGCCGGCTCCTCCAATGGCTCGGGGCGCGGTATCGGTGGACGTTGGTGCGGGTGCTCGACCGGCCGGGGCAGGTGGTGGCCGCGGCATTCGCGGCGCTGGCCGTGACCGTGGTCGCAGTGCCCCGACTCGGGACGGCGTTCCTCCCAGAATTCAACGAAGGCGCGCTGACCATTTCGGTGGTGACGGTGCCCGGGACGTCCTTGGCCGAGGCCGATGCGATCGGCAACCGAGTCGAGCGAATTCTCCTGGCGGCGACTGGGGTTCGGTCAACCGACCGGCGGCAGGGCCGGGCCGAATTGGACGAACACGCGCAAGGGTCCAACGCCGCCGAGATCGACGTCACCCTTGAGCCTGGCGTCGACCGGGCCGCGCTGTCGGCGGCGCTCCGCGAGGAGTTCTCAGCGATTCCCGGCACCAACATCACCATCGGCCAGCCGATCGGTCACCGAATCGACCACTTGCTCTCCGGGACGCGGGCCAACATCGCCGTCAAGATCTTCGGCCCCGACCTCCATCGGCTCCGCGAACTGGGCACCGAAATCCAGGAGGCACTCAAACCGGTGCCGGGACTGGTCGATCTCCAGCTCGAGCAACAAAGCGACGTCCCGGAGCTTCGGATCGACGCCGACCGTGGGGCCTTGAGTCGTCACGGCCTCGCGGCCGCCGACCTCGCCGAGACGATCGATGTCGCGCTCGGCGGCGAGCCGGTCGGCGAGATTCTGGAGGAGGGCCGCCGAACGGCACTGGTGGTTCGCGGGGATGACCGGCTCCGAGCCGATCCAACGGCGATCGGCCAACTCGCGGTGACCACACCCGCCGGCCGCGCCATTCCGGTGGCCCAACTGGCGACGATTCGAATCGACCGCGGGCCCAACACCGTGTCGCGGGAGAACGGCCAGCGGAAGATCGTCGTGCAAGCGAACGTGGCGGGGCGAGACCTCGGTGGCGCGGTGGCCGACATCCAGCGGATCGTCGCTCGGGTCAGGTTGCCTGAGGGTTATCATGTCGAGTATGGCGGCCAATTCGAAGCCCAGCGGGAATCGAGCCGGGTGCTGCTGTCGGTGTCCCTGGTGGTGGGCGCGGTGATTTTTCTGTTGCTCTACTCGGAGTTTCGGTCGGCCCGGATCGCGAGCCTCGCGATGGCCAACCTGCCGCTAGCCCTGATCGGGGGAGTGGCCGCCGTTTTCGCGACCACCGGAATCGTCTCGGTCGCCTCGTTGGTCGGCTTCGTCACCCTGTTCGGGATCGCGACGCGGAACGGCATTCTGCTCTTGTCCCACTACCGGCAGCTTCGTCGGCGCGGCGTGCCGCTCCGCGAGGCCGTGGAGCGGGGCTCCGAGGAACGGCTGGCCGCGATCCTGATGACGGCGCTCACCGCCGGCCTGGCCCTGATTCCGCTGGCCCTTGGCGGCGGCAAGCCGGGCAACGAGATTCAAACTCCGATGGCGATCGTCATTCTCGGCGGCCTGCTCTCGGCCACCGCGCTCAATATGTTGGTCGTCCCAGCGCTGTATCTGATGGCCGAGCGCCGCTCGGCTGAGTCGTCGTCCCCGAACACCCCTCAAGGAGTCGCCCCATGATGACGCAGTCTTCCCGGCGCTGCCGGACCTTTGCCGCAGGTACGGCCTCGCTGGCGCTGACCGCGGCGGTTGCCGTCGCCCACGACATGTTCTTGAAGCCGGCCCAGTACTTCGTGGCCCCGAACGCTCCGATCCCGACGGTGTTGCTCAACGGCACCTTCGACAAGAGCATGAACTCGATCGCCCGGGTCCGTCTGGCCGATATCAGCATCACGGGGCCCAGCGGGCGGACCCGGATCGATACGGTGGCGTGGAACCCGGCCGGCGATACCAGTCATGTGGTGTTCAAGGCGGGAGCCGCCGGCACCTATGTGTTAGGCGTGTCGACCAAGGCCAATGCGATCGAAATGGACGGCAAGGAGTTCAACGAGTATTTGAAGGAAGACGGACTGCCAGACGAGCTGGCCCGGCGGGAAAAAGCCGGCGAGTTGGGCACCGGCGCGAAAGAGCGGTACGAGAAGCACGTCAAGTCGATCGTTCAGGTGGGCGACGCGCGCACCGCCGGGTTTGGGACCGTCCTCGGATATCCCGCGGAGATCGTGCCGCTCGAGAATCCCTATAGCCTGGCGAAGGGCGCGAGCCTCCGGGTCCGGATCCTCGTGGACGGCCAGCCGGTGGCCGGCCAGTACGTGACCTACGGAGCCCGGACCGCGAGCGGCGGAACCATCGCCGAGCAGGGGCACCGGTCGGGCGCGGACGGAGTGGTCGCGATTCCGGTGACCAGCCCCGGGGTTTGGTATGTGAAGTTCATCAACATGCGGAAGCTCTCGAAGCAGGCCGATGAGGTGACTCACCAATCGAAGTGGGCCACCCTAACGTTCGGGGCGAAGTAGGACGCTCGCGAGCGTCGCCCCTTCACATCGCCTTCATGGTGGCCCCGCTATTGTGGCGGGGTAGCCCACCACTTCTTGAACGGTATCACCGACCCATTGCCCACCACGGTGGGCAATTCTCTACAAACCCGCTGTAGGAGAGGCCCAATGCCGAAGGCCCCATTCAGACTCCTGACCGTCCTAGTAATGGGCTGCGCCCCGAGCCAGGGATCCACGCCAAGCCAGGGACCGGAGACCACAGCCAACCCGGCCCAAATGGAGCGGGTCACCCAGGAACTGGTGGCGCCTCCGTCGTTGCCGGTCCACGATCAGGTAGCCGTCGGGCCGCCCAAGATCGTTCAAATTCGCATGGTGGTTGCGGAGAAGGTGGTCGACATCGGCCCCGACGGCGCCAAGGTCTGGGCCATGTCGTTCAATGGGACGGTGCCGGGCCCGCTGATCGTGGTCCACCAGAACGACCAAGTCGAACTGACCCTGGTCAATCCGGCAGGCAACACCCTGATTCACAACATCGACTTCCACGCGGCGACGGGAGCGTTAGGTGGCGGCGGGCTGACCCAAATCGGGCCCGGCCAGGAAGTGGTGCTCCGGTTCAAGGCCACCAAGGCGGGGTTGTTCGTCTATCACTGCGCCCCCGGCGGCCCGATGATTCCGTTCCACGTGGTCTCCGGCATGAACGGAGCCATCATGGTATTGCCCCGGGACGGTCTCAAGGATGCCGAGGGCAAGCCGGTGAAATACGACCGGGCCTATTACGTCGGTGAGCAGGATTACTACCTGCCCCGTGACGCCAAAGGGAAGTACCGCCAGTATCCCTCGCCGGGCGCCGGCATGGCCGACATGATCAACGTCATGAAAACCCTGACGCCGACCCACGTGGTCTTCAACGGATCCGTGGGAGCCCTGACCGGCGACGCCGCCCTGACCGCAAAGGTCGGCGAGCGGGTCCTGATCGTTCACTCTCAGGCGAACCGGGACACCCGGCCCCACTTGATCGGCGGACATGCCGATCTCTTCTGGGGCGGCTCGTTCACCGATCGGCCGGCCACCAATCTCGAGACGTGGTTCATCGAAGGCGGCTCGGCCGGCGCCATGATGTATCAGTTTCGGCAGCCGGGCCTCTACGTGTACCTGAATCACAACCTGATCGAGGCCATTCTCCTGGGCGCGGCGGCCCATGTGAAGGTGGACGGCGGCGAGTGGAACAAAGAACTCATGGAGCAGGTGGCTAAACCCGGTCCGATCAAGACCCAGTGATGAGGATTCGGATTGGTGGCGTCGCCGCGACGGTGCTGCTCGCGGCGCCGGGTGCGGCGGCGGCCCAGCCGGTCACCCCAGTGGCCTCGTTCCGGGTCCGGAGCGAGACCATTGACTGGTTTGGCAGTGCCCCGGGCGGCGGGTACTCGTTCCTCGGCGCCATTGCCCGGCTTGGGCTCGAGCAGCAGCAGCCCCGATTCGGGTGGCGGGTCGAGTTCGCGGCCCCGGTTCTTCTCGGGCTGCCATCCGACGCGGCTACCCCGGCCCCCGGGGGCCTTCTCGGCCAGGGCGCCAACTACTACCGAGCCAACGGTAGTGCGACCAACTCGGCCAGCGTCTTCATCAAGCAGGCCTACCTCAGGCTGCGAACCGGCGACCAACGGTGGCAAGCCCGGGCCGGACGGTTCGAGTTCATTGACGGCGCGGAATTGACCCCGGCCAACGCGACGCTCGCGGCGGTGAAGCGAACCCGGATCGCTCACCGGCTGATCGG
>JAYVJS010000153.1:0-13351 GCA_043769075.1 Gemmatimonadota bacterium
TGCCGCCCCTGTAGAACTGGCATTCGGACGCTGGCGAGGGCACGGTATGCCAGGTTAGCCGAAGCGACTGTGAGATCATGCTCTGCCAGGACCCAGGTCAACGATCCCGACGGTAGCGAGCTGCTGTTTCCAGATCCGGAGTAATGGTGCTGCGGGGAGGTGTGAGCGTTTCGTTGACCGCTGCGCCGGAGGGCGAGCATGAGTGAGCAAGGCTGGCGCGATTTCCTCGCCGCCGACGGTGTCGATGACTGGGTCGTGCTAGATGGCGGCGCCATGGCGGTCTTTCGAGTCGTGGCGCGGCTTGAGGCGGCACTTGCCGCCGGGGGTCGGATCGTCGACGAGTCCCACGCGCCATCGCACTGGACGCTGGCCGACCGCGCGGGTAACCGAGGTTGCATCTGTGCCTGGCCGGATGGCGCGCCCACGAGTCCGTCGGTATGAGCGCCCACGCCTTCGCACTCTTCGCCGACTACCATCAGTTCTACTTGTGGGATCCGGGGGCCGAGCCCAGGGCGCCCGAGGACTACACCGATGAAGACGTTCGACGCCTGGTCAAGGTTGGTCCGAACGTTGTCGTCATCCAACCGGTTCGAAACATGACCGTGGCCGTCGAACTCGAACTGTGCGACAGAGACCCGGGCTTTAACGCGTCTCAATGGGACCATATTGCCGAGTGCGGTCTCGACCTGCCGACGGGCAAACTCCAGGTGCACGAATGCACCGGCGGCCCGGTGCTTGACCTCGATGTGACGCCAGGATCGTATCGACTGCGGGCGTTGTTCGGCGGACTCGGGACGATCTCGGAAAATGGACTCGACGGCAAGGACTTCTACGCGATCTCTCTGTGGCCCGAGGCCACCGCCCCCCTTCGGATCGTGAAGCAGTGGGAGGGACGATCGCGGTAATTCGGGCTCAGCCGCGGGGTGTGAGTGCGAAGATCGCCCCTCGCAGGGGGCCGGCCACGAGCTCGATTCGCTCCTCGATCGGATGGTAACCCGGTACGGTTACCCGGATCGTGATCGCCCGGTCGCCCGGGACGCCACAGATCCGAAAAGCGCCCCGCGCGTCGAGGTCGATCGCCCACTCGAGCCGGTTGGACCCGGCCAGGATCCGGTGATGACGCCGGTCCGGCAGGTGATCGGCCCGAACGACGCTCGACCCCTCCACGATCGCGGTGACGCGAGCCTGCGGGAGCGGACGCCCGGTTAGGCTGTCGAGTACCACTCCAGCCACCACCGGTGAGGCCGGCCTCTCGGGATCGGCCCGGCACACACTGCGCGCCACCTGCTCGGCCGACGGCATGGGCACGGCGGCCGTATCTGTGACGCCGCGCCGGAGCGTAATCCCCACCCGAACGGGGCCTTGCGCGAACGCGTCCAAGATCGGATGCTCGACGATCAGGACGTATTGGCCCAACCCGGCGGCCTCGATCCTGAACCGGCCGGCGACGTCGGTCGTGTCAACCTGGACGCCTCCGAGGGTCACCCGGGCCCCCTTCAGCGGCTTTTCGGTCAGGAAGTCGACCACGGTGCCGGTCACAACCGTGGCCCGGGCCCCAGCGCCGAGTCCTGGCGTAACGCCGGCCCCGCTCGTGACGACGGTGGCCTCACCCCCCACGTCTTGATAGCCCTCGAGACTCTCGCGGGCGCCAACTAAGGTGGGCCTTCGCGCCAGGATTGGAACTCGTATCCGCCAGTGGCGGATGAACCAGCCACCCGACGGCAGTCGCGCGAAGGCGATCGACCCGCCGACGCTATCAGCACCGGCCGGCAGCTCAAGGCCCGTGTACTGAAACTCGAGGCCGACGAGATCGAGCGAGGTCTGATCGAGTCGGAGCCGACCCCGGATGTCGGACTGGCGCCGGTCGCGTCTCGGCTCGAAGTCGAGCCCGATGAACCCGCCGCCAGGCGCCACCGCCCGGAAGCAATGGTCGTCGAGGAACTGCTCCGAGAGGAGGAGATCGGCGTCGGGGCCGAAGAATGTCCGGCCGGTCGGCCGGTCTTGGACCCAGCCGTTCTGGTGGAGGTCCTCCGGATCCGCGGCGACAAACGGTCGGGCGCTGCTGCTCCGCCGGGTCGCGCGGCTTTCTTGCACGACCCGTGACCGCCCGTCGAGCCGGCGGTCCCACGTACTCAGTTCGAGCACAAGCGGGCCGGCCGCCCGGGTGAGCGTTGTGCTGGTGACCGCCTTGCGCGCCTCGTCCCAGAGTCGCGAGGTGGCGCTTCCCTCCTCGGCGTCGAGATGGCAGACCGCCGGCCGATCGGCGGCGACAGTGATCTCCGCGAGTGAGAGGGGCTTGGGCGCGAGCGTCACGGCCAGCGCGATCGCTTCACCATCCGCGATGAGCAGCGGCTCCGAGGTGATGCCGCTGAACCCGATCGCGTCCACCCGGATCAGATACCGCCCGGCGGCCGGCGCGGTCAGTAGGGCACGACCCGACTCATCGGCCAGGAGCCGGGCGACGACAGCGCCCGACGCATGGCGGAGCGAGACGAGGGCGCCAGGAATCGCTCGGCTCGTCGTGCTATCCGTGGCCCGGACCGTCACCGTCTGTGCCCCGAGCGGGGCAGCGACGAGGAGGCCAAGGACGGCCAACCTACCGAGGTTCTTCACCGGTTCGCGTCCACAACAGGAGTACCCCGCATAGGTTGCCCGTCGAGAGGAACTCGATCGGCGTTTCCGACGGACCGCGATAGACCTCGACGGCTTGGAGTTCCCACGTACCGATCCCACTCAGATCAGGCGGCTGCGAGGGGTCGCCTAACGACCAGACTCTGGCTCCGTCGATGACCACGGAGAGGAAACACAGGCGGGCAACGTCTACGCTGCCACAAGTAAAGCCAGCCCCGCTTCCGCCCCCGATATTTCTGCTCGAAACCGCCACGGACCCGGTACATGGCCAGGGTAGCGGCATCAACCGCACCCCGAGCACCTGCCGGAGCACGTCCGCGATTGGCGCCGGCTCCCTCGAGGCCAGTTGGGCTCGATCGAAGAATCGCCCAAACCCCATCTTCCGCCGGGCGTTGAACTCTTCCATCTTGCCGCTCTCGACGGTCGCCCTCGGCGCCGTTACCAGCAGGGTTTCAAGCCGGACCCCTCTCCCGAAAAGAAGCAGATCCAGGTTCAAGGTGTCGTTGACGACGACCTCCACCTCGATCGAAAGAGGCGTGTAGCCTATGGCTCGGGCGGTTAGGCGATGGCGGCCGGAGGGGAGGGCGCCGAAAGTGTAAACGCCCGAGATGTTGGCTTGCGTGGTTCGGCCTAACTCCGCGATCTCGACGTACGCGAATGGAATGGCCGCGCGCGTCGAATCGGATCGAACCTGGCCGCGGACCAAGGCCTGGGCGGCCGCCGAGTTGGTCGGGGCAAGGAAGCCGATCATCAAGATGGACATCCGTCCGAGCATTCTTGCCACTTTCGTCACCCGAGCTGCGTCCAAAGGCGACGTCAACACGCCGGCCACGGAGTACACCCAAAACCAAAGATATGGAAAGAGCCGTCGGATGGAACCGCCGGCCCTCGGGTTCAGGCCAACACGGATAGCCTCACCTTCCCGAGTGTGATTCAAATCACCACGCTAGCCATGCCAAGTGGATAGGTTTGATCATGCGGATAGCCACCACCGGGCTTGGTTCCATCATACTCATCGCGCTATTCGCCGGATGCATGGGCCCTCCGGATGCCGAGGCCCCGAACACCCTCGTTGTGGACTTTCAGGCGTCGCGCGACTACACCGTCAACCTATTGCGATTCGCGGGCGGGCCCAACCGCGAGGTTGCGTTGAGCGGGTCCCGTTTCCGGCAAGCCGGCGGACGTTATGTCTCGGACTCGACGACAATTCCGGCCCGTGGCGAATGGCCGACGACCATGGCCCTGATCTCGCCCGCAGGCGATACGCTGGCCACCGCCTCACCGACCCTCACCCTTGAGCCGGGAAGGATCGTGACGCTCTCCGTCTTCGCTCTTCCGAATCTCGTGGGTTGGTTCATCTGCGCCCCGATCGTGGCGCAGGTTCCGATCGGGGGAAGGCCGGCACCATTGGATACGTTGTACGTTGTGAGCCTTGCCCTCCGAGCCGGGGAGCGCTCTCCGGTTTGCTAGCGACCTACGGGCGCCGGGTCTGCCAGGCCGTCCCAGCCACCAGTTCCCGGATCAAATCATCACTCGTCCGACTCGCCGCCTCGGCCGCGAAATTCGTCACCACCCTGTGCCGCAACACAAACGGCGCGATCGCCTTCACATCGTCCAAATCCGCCATCGGCCGGCCCGCCATCGCCGCCCGGGCCTTGGCGCCTAACACCAAGTACTGCGACGCTCGCGGCCCCGCCCCCCACTCGACATACTCCTTCACCAAGGCCGGCGACTCGGCGTCCACCGGCCGGGTCATCCGCGCCAACGCCACCGCCGAGGCGATCAACCCCTTCGAGACCGGAATCCGGCGGACCAGATCCTGCATCCCATGCAAGGCCGCCGCGTTCAGCACCGGCTCGAGCGTGACCTTCCGCGACCCGGTGGTTTGCTCGACGATGGCCTCTTCTTCGCTCTTGCTCGGATAACCGACCCGCAAATCGAGCATGAACCGGTCGAGCTGCGCCTCCGGCAGCGGGTAGGTGCCTTCCTGCTCGATCGGATTCTGGGTCGCCAACACGAAGAAAGGATCGGGCAACCCATAGGTCTTGCCCGCGGCCGTGACCTGATGCTCCTGCATCGCCTGCAGCAACGCGGCCTGGGTCTTGGGTGGAGTCCGGTTGATTTCGTCGGCCAAGACCACGTGGGCAAAGATCGGCCCGGGCACGAACCGGAAGGCCCGCCGTCCGGTGGCCGGATCTTCCTCGACGATTTCCGTGCCGGTGATGTCGCCCGGCATCAGATCGGGGGTGAACTGGACTCGGTTGAACGACAACTCCAGCGCCTCGGCCACCGTCTGCACCATCAAGGTCTTGGCCAGGCCGGGTACCCCCACCAACAACGCGTGGCCACCGGCAAGGATGGCGCTCACCACCCCGTCGACCACCTCGGTTTGCCCGACGATCCGCTTGGCGACCTGGGACCGCAATGAATCCATGGCACTGGCAAGACGGCGGAGGGCTTCGACGTCGTCGGACTGAACGCGCTCGGGTGCGGCCATTGGTTTCGTGAACTCGGCTGGTGAAAGTGTCTCTGCTTGCCACACTACGTGACCGCCAAAGGAAACGTTGCGGTGGGGCGGGGGCAAGAGCACGGGCGGTTTTGTATCTTTGGTCTTCCCGACACCCGAGAGCATTGATGCGCCTCTCCGTTAGCCTGGTTCTGGTCTCGCTATCAGCCGGGGTCGCGTTGCCGGCCGCCGGTCAAACCGCCTGTTCGGCCCTGACCGAACTCAAGCTCGCCGACGCGGTGGTGGTTTCCGCTACCGAGGCCGCGGCCGGACCGTTCACCCCGCCGGCCGACGGGATTCCCGGGCCGCCGATGACGTTGCCTGGCTATTGCCGAGTTCAGGGCGTGGCCCGCCCTACCAGCGACTCGGAGATCAAATTCGAGGTCTGGCTCCCGGCCGCCTCAGGGTGGAACACCAAATTCCAGCAAGCCGGCAACGGCGGCTACGCCGGGAGCATTCCGGCCTCCTCGCTCGCCGAGGCGCTGGTGCGGGGATTCGCGACGGCCGGCACCGATGATGGACATACCGGGATGAACGCCCAATTCGCGGTCGGCCACCCGGAAAAAGTCATCGACTTCGGGCACCGAGCGGTGCACTTGACGGCGGTCCATGCCAAGGCGGTGGTCGCCGCGTTCTATGGGAGACCGGCCAGCCGTTCGTACTTCGTCGGCTGTTCCGACGGCGGCCGCGAGGCCCTGATGGAAGCGCAACGGTATCCCGACGACTTCGAAGGGATCGTCGTCGGCGCCCCGGCCAACAACTGGACCCGGTTGTTGACCACCGGGGTTTGGAACTGGAAGGCGCTCAACGCCACCCCTGGCAGCGCGATTCCCGTGGCCAAGTTGGGGCTGATCCAGCGCGCGGTGGTGGCCGCGTGTGATCGCCTCGATCGGGTCAAGGACGGCCTGATCGAAGACCCCAGGACGTGCCGGTTCAACCCAGCGCGGCTCCAGTGCCGGGGCGCCGACGGGGCCGACTGCCTAACGAAAGCCCAGCTGACCGCCCTCCAGGCGATTTACCGGGGGCCGACGAATCCCCGAACCGGCGAACGGATCTATGCCGGGGCCGTACCGGGTACCGAAGCCGTCCCGGGCACCTGGAACCCCTGGATCGTGGCCAGCGAGCAGAACCCGCTCCCGTTCATTGCGTTCTTCGGGACCCAATTCTACCAGAACATGGTGTTCGAGAAGCCGCACTGGGACTATCGCACCATGGACTTCGATACCGACTTGGCGGTCGCGTTGACCAAGCTTGCTCCGGTCCTCGACGCCACCGACCCCGATCTTCGCGCCTTTCGGGACCGGGGCGGAAAAATGATCCAATATCATGGCTGGGGTGATGCAGCGATCCCCGCTCCCGGGTCGATCGAGTACTACCAACAAGTGCTGGCGAAAGTGGGACCGGCGGTGCCCGATTTCTACCGGCTCTTCATGGTGCCGGGAATGAGCCACTGTGGAGGCGGGATCGGTCCCAACGATTTCGGAAACGGGGCCGTCGGGGCCGGCGCCTCCGACCCAGGCCGCGACATTGTGGCCGCTCTCGACCACTGGCTCGAAAAAGGGGTTGCCCCCGATCGAATCGTGGCCACCGGGGTCCGCCCGGGAGAGCCAATCGGGGATCCGGCCAAGGAGACCACGCTGACCCGGCCGCTCTGCGCTTATCCCAAGATCGCGGTGTACCACGGCGTCGGTTCGACCGACGAAGCCGCCAATTACAGTTGTCGAGTGCCCCAGAAAAAACGATCCTAATCAGTTACAGCGTAACGAGTTGAGTAGTAGCTGGCTGAGCTTGCGAAATTTTTCACAAGGGAATATCTTTGGGCTCAATGCAAAGCCAGGGGCCGAATCAGGGCTACGGTGACGGGACGAAGTACCTCGCCGCCGCCCTTCGGTTTGCCGGAGCGATCGTGATCTTTCTCCTGGCCGGGCGGGCGCTCGACGGCCGGATTCAGACGGCACCGCTCTTTACTCTGATTGGGATGGTGCTGGGCGGAGCGCTCGGTGGGTACAGCGTGTACCGAGAATTCCGGGCCGATCCAAACTTCAAAGGCAAGATGCGCTCGTGGTCGGACAAACCGCGGGACTCGGACTCGCCCTAACGCTGGTCGTGGCGCTCGTGTTCCGAGGGTTCGTCGGCCCGGTGGGGATGATGGCCGCCGGATGGTTTGGTCTGATGGCCACCGGAGTTCAGGTGATCGCGATCGCGTGGGCCGGCCCCAAGATCGGGGCGGGCGATTGGGGCGGGCTCCTCGCGAGATGGGGAGCGGGAACCGGGCTCCGGCTGTTCGGGATCGCGGTCGTCGCCCTGGCAGTGGGGG
Organism: Gemmatimonadota bacterium; assembly: GCA_043769075.1. Classification (GTDB taxonomy): domain Bacteria; phylum Gemmatimonadota; class Gemmatimonadetes; order Gemmatimonadales; family GWC2-71-9; genus SHZU01. The sequence continues at coordinate 7,455 of JAYVJS010000153.1, forward strand.
TGGACCGCGAGCGGTTTCCGCCGCTGCCGACTGCAATAGGATATCTGGCGGTGTTGGTGCCGCTGCTCTTTTTCGAGGTGCGACGGTTTCGATGACTGATCCAACTCAGGTCAACATCGGGGAGATCATTCTCCACCACACGTCCGACGAATACGCGATCGGCATGGAACCGTTTTGGAAGGTGACCTGGGAGAAGTGGCCCGACATGCACATCGGGGGGATGGCCATCAACTTGACCCCCACCAAGCACGTCATCTTCATGATCATCGCCGCGGTCTTCGGCCTTCTCGTCATGGCGATCGCCAAACGGGGTCTGATCAAGCAACGCGCCCACCAGGCCACCCCGACTGGGTTTCCTGGATTCATTGAAGAACTGGTCCTTTGGCTCCGCAACGACATCTGCATCGCCAACATCGGCCCGAACGGCGCCAAGTTCGCCCCGCTGATCGTGGCCCTGTTCTTCTTTATCCTGTTCATGAACGTGCTTGGCCTTCTGCCCTGGGGCGCCTCCCCGACCGGGAATCTGGCGGTGACGGCCGCGCTCGCGATCATGGTGTTTCTGATCGTTGAGATCGGCGGCTTCATCAAGCTCGGCCCCAAGGGCTACTTGGGCACGATCTTCCCCCACATCGACGGGATGAGCGGGATCGGTGGGGCGGCGTTGACGATCGGGATGGCGCCGATCGAACTCTTGAGCAAACTGGTCAAGCCGTTTGCGCTCGCGATCCGGCTCTTCGGGAATATGACGGCGGGGCACTTCGTCGTCCTGTCGCTGGTCGGCATCATCTTGTTTTTCGGCAGTTGGGTCATCGGCCTTCCGACCTCGATCCTGATCGCCACGATCATGTTGCTCGAGACCCTGGTGGCGGCCCTTCAGGCCTACGTCTTTGCGCTGTTGACCGCGACCTTCATCGGGTTGATGCAGACGGAACATCATTAGGCGCTCGGCATTCGATGGGTAGGACGGACGGTGGGGCGCTACCAGCGTCCGGTGGTAGTCGGCCGAATGGCCGGCGATGCTCGCTGCCTTCGGGCGTTGGCGGGCGCTAGAGGAGGGGCTGGCACGGGAGCGCCGGTTCTTGGTCTGGAGCGCGACAATATTAGGACAGAGTCTCCCCGTTTCTTACTGAGGGTACCATCATGTTGAACATGCTTGCGGTAATGCAGGAAGTGGCTTCGTCGATGTCGCCTGAGGCGGCCAAGAACCTTGGTCTGTTTGGCGCCGGGATCGGGATGGGGTTGGCCATTCTCGGAGCCGGGATCGGCTTGGGGCGGATCGGTGGGAGTGTGGCCGAGGGCATCGCGCGGCAGCCGGAAGCGGCCAAGGAAATTGCCAGCGGGCCGTTCATTTTCGCGATCTTGTTGGAAGGCGCGGCCATCATCGCGCTGGTGTTCGCGCTGTTGCTCAAGATCCTTTAATCGGTAGCGAAACATGACGCTCGGGATGCTCGCGGCGGTCCTTGCCGCTGAAGCCGAGGGTGGGGGCGGGCCGTTTTCGGTCAACCCAGGAGTCATGATCTGGACCTGGATCATCTTCCTGGCGTTCCTGTTCTTCTTCCGGAAAACTTTCTGGGTCACGATCGTGAGCCGGGCGGAAGAACGCGAAAAGACCATTGCGGCTCAGCTCGCCGAGGCGGCGACGTTGAATGCCGAGGCCAAAGCGCTGGTCGAAAGTCAACGCAAGGCCTCGGCTGAGTCCCGGAGCGCGGCCCAATCCCTCTTGGCCGAGGCGAAAGCCGGGGTCGAGAAGGAACGGGCTTTGGGGCTCGAAAAGGCCAAGGTCGAACAGGCCGCGCTGATGGAGCGGGCCCGGCGGGATATTGCCGCCGAGCGCGACAAGGCCCTGGCCGATCTTCGCCGGGAAGCGGTCGAGTTGGCGTTGGCGGCTGCCTCGAAAGTCGTCGGCCAGCGGCTCGATAGCGATGCCGACCGGAAAATCGTGCTCGACTACCTCTCGAAGGTGGAGACGTCGCACTAATGGCCGGCTCCTCCGTGGCGATGAACTACGCCGAGGCCCTCTTTGAACTCGGTGTCAAGTCGGGCCGGCTCGAAGAGTACGGCCGGTTGATCGACGCCACCGCCGGGGCCTTGGCTTCATCGCCCGAGGCCCAGGCGGTGTTGGTGAGTCCCAAGGTCACCAAAGCGGCCAAGAGCGACTTGGTGGGCCGGGCGATTACCGCCATCGGGGCGCCGCGCGAGTTCGTCCTGTATTTGATGGCGGTGGTCAAACGGGGCCGGCAGAATCGATTCACCGAAATCGCCGGTGCCTACGGTGAGTTGGTCGACCAGAAGTTAGGCCGGGTCCGCGCTTCGGTTACCGTAGCGCGGAAGCCCGACGCCGCGCTCGAGCAGGCGTTTGCGGCTTCGTTGGCCAAGACGATCGGGAAAGAGGTTCTGGCCACGTTCACCGTCGACCCCGAGATCTTGGGCGGCACGGTGGTGCGGGTCGGCGATAAAGTCTATGACGGGTCGGTTCGGCGGAAGTTGGTCCGGCTGAAGCGGCAACTCCTCGGCCGGTAGACCTGAGCTGGATTGTGGACCAGCGGCCCCCGCCTCGGTGGTGGGGGCCGCTTTCTTTGGAAGCCGCCGCTCCCTCTTTCTCCCGAATCGGGTAAGATTCGGGGCCACCCAACCAACAGGCCCGATGCTGTTTCCGCTCCTCGTCATGCTCCAGGCCACGACGCCGCCCTACTGGCAACAACACGTGGCCTACACCATCGAGGCCTCGCTCGACGAACCGGCGGGTCTGTTGCGCGGCACCGAGCGGGTCGCTTACCGGAACAACTCACCCGACACCCTCACCACGATCTCGTTTCACCTCTACCTCAATGCCTTTCGCCCCGGTTCAAAGTGGGCCGACGCCGATAGCGCCGAACACCGGCGCCGGTTCAATGACCTCGTCGACCCCGATTTCGGGATGAATCAGATCTCGAACGTCCGGATCATGGGCAGCACCGTCACCCCGATCTATCCGTTCAGCCCCGACAGCACCGTGGTTCGTTACCAGTTGCCTCGGCCCCTGCTCCCAGGGGAGAGTTTGGATGCCGAGCTCGAGTGGACGGCCCGGCCTTCCACCGTGCCTCGGCGCCAAGGCCGGCGGGGGCGGGCCTTCGATTTTGCCCAGTGGTATCCCCGGGTCGTGGCCTACGACAAGCACGGCTGGCAGGAGCACCCGCTCTATCCGGCCGGCGAGTTCTACGGCGACTTTGGTGACTTTACCGTGGTGCTCGACGTGCCCGAGGACCAAGTCATCGGGGCCACCGGCGTGCCGCTCTGCGGCGACCCCGGGTGGGAACGGGCCAATCAGAATCCGAGCCGGCCGGTCGAGTATCGGCGGCGGTTCTATGCCTCGCTCACCCCGATCGACAGTGCGGTGGCGTGCCGTTCCAAGGGTGCTAACCGGAAGACCATCGTCTGGCGGGCCGAGCAGGTCCATCACTTCGCGATGTCGATGCGGCCCGATTACCGGTACGAGGGCGGCCGGTTCGGCGACGTCACGGTCCACACCCTCTACCAGCCGGGCGATGAAAAGACCTGGGGCGGCAATATCGCGGTCCAGCGGACCGAAGTGGCCCTCGAGTGGTTCGACTCGCTGTTCGGGAAATACCCCTGGCCCCAGATGACGAACGTCCACCGAATCGAGGGTGGCGGGACCGAGTTCCCGATGATGATGCATAACGGCTCGGCCAGCCAGGAGTTGATCCTCCATGAGGGCGGCCACAATTACCTAATGGGAATCCTGGCCAACAACGAGTGGAAGGAAGGGTTCCTCGACGAGGGGTTCACCAGTTTCCAAACCGCCTGGTTTTTCGAGGAGCGAGGCAAGCGGGCCCCGGACGACGATTTCGACGAGTATGGGGCCCTGGAGCGCGGGGTGCTGGAGTTTGATCTGAACGGGTGGTCGGAGCCGACCAGCTACGTCAGCAACGAGTACCGGGATTTCGTCACCTACAACACAACGATCTACTCCCGGGGCGAGTTGTTCTTCCATCAGCTCCGGGAGATGGTCGGCCCCACCGTGATGAAGCAGATACTCCGGACCTACTACGACCGGTGGAAACTCAAGCACGTCGACGAGGCGGCGTTCCGTCAAGTGGCCGAGGAAGTGTCGAAGCGGGACCTGTCGACCTTCTTCGGCCAGTGGCTTCACGGGACGACGCTGTACGATTACGGGGTCGGCAAGGTAAAAGTCAAGAAAGGCGCCGACGGACAATGGCTGTCTCGGATCGAAGTACGTCGGAACGAGGCAGGTGTCTTTCCGGTGGAGGTCATGGTCCGCTCCAAGATGGACTCTGTCACCGTCAAGGTCGACGGGCTCGCCGAACGGAGTTTTGTCGAGGTGGTGACGCAGGGCAAGCCGAAAGAGATCTTGGTCGACCCGAAGACCCGATCGCATGATTGGAACATCACCAACAATCGGAAGACCCGCGGGTGGCTCGGCTGGGGCAGGAACCCCCGAGCCAAGGGGTACCTCGACACCTTCTTCTCGACGCCGGTCTATCGGGACCGAGTCGCGGCCGGCGTGGCGCCGGTTGTGTGGTATACCCAGGCCGGTGGGGTGATGGTCGGGGTCCAGTTCCGGAGTAACTACCTGGGGCGCTTCAACCAAGTCACCAGCCGGTACGGCCTGGCGACGAAGGGGGGTGCGTCGCAGATGTACTTCCAGCTCAAGAACCCAACCTGGGCGTATCGGCCGGGTCTCTCGACCAGCTTTGAGAGCTATCATCTCGAGGGCCGGTATGGCGGGGCGGTCGCGGCGGAGCGCCGGAAGAAGGGTCACCTTGGATTCGGGCCGACCACCTCCCAAGGGGCGTCGCTTCGGTGGCTGGTAACGGACGATGTCAGCTACCTGGACCGGGCGCTCTATGACAACGCCGGAACGGTCGAGGGGACGGCCTGGATTCGCTCGGCGGGCCGGCGCGGCCCCTGGTCGGTGGCCGGGACGGTGACCACGGCACTCGGGGTCGAGTACCGGAATCGGGGCGCCGGCTTCGACACCGACCACCGCTACGACGCCCAGCCCTACGTCCGGCTGTCCGCCGAGGCCACCGGCAAGCGGCCCTTGGGCCGGTCCGGGACGTTAGGCGTCCGGGTCTTTGGCGCCGTGGTCGGAGGCGACGGCACCGATCCGGTCCGCCAGCGGTGGTTCTACCTGGCCGGCGCCGATCCCTATCAGCAGTTCGCCAACCCGTTCGTCCGGTCTCGTGAGGCGCTGCTGACCGGCGATGTCCACTTCCATACTCCGGGTGGCGCCAACCTCCGTGGATTGGCCCGGGACGTCGCGGTCACTCGGATGGCGGCCGTCAACGTCGAGGCCGATCGGTCGGTGCTTCGCCGTCCAACGGCCAAGCTGTTCAAGGACACCCGAATAGCGGCGTTCACCGATATCGCGCTCACCAATGGATTTTTTTCCTATGAAGGATCGGGCCGGTTGGTCGGTGACGCGGGCGTGGGCATCCGGTTTACCCACACGATCGGCCAGACCACGTTCGTGACTCGGTTTGACTTTCCGCTCTACGTCTCTCATCCTGATCGCGCCATCGGTGGAGGGGTCGACGACGGCTCCTTCCGCCTCCGGTGGACGATGGGTTTCAGTCCAACGTTCTAGGGGCTTCTATGATCCGACGATTCACCATGGTGGCGATGCTGGCATTGACGGCCGATCTGGCGGCCCAGGGCCGGGCCTTCACCCCGAAAGATTGGTATCGGTTGACCACGGTGTCCGGGCCGGCGGTGTCGCCGGACGGGAAATGGGTGGCGTTTACCACCACCACCGTTCGGGAGGCGGACAACAAACGCCACGCTGAGGTTTGGATGGTGGGGACCGGTGGTGGGGTGCCGATCCGGATGACGTCGCCGAGTGTCGAGAGCTCGGGGCCCCGGTGGTCGCCGGACGG
>JAYVJS010000154.1:0-5462 GCA_043769075.1 Gemmatimonadota bacterium
GGGCCGGATCGATACCGCGACTCATCCGTTCTGCACCGCGATCGGGCCGGGTGACATTCGGATCGCGGTTCGGTACCATCGCCGGAATTTCGCGACGGGTTTTTTCGTCCTGCTCCACGAAGTCGGCCATGGATTGTACGACCAGGGCATCGACGCGGCGCATTTCGGCACTCCGATGGGCGAGGCGCCATCCCTCGGCCTCCATGAATCCCAGTCGCGACTCTGGGAGAATTGCGTCGGCCGGAGCATGGGGTTCTGGCAGCATTTCTTCCCTCGCCTCAAGAACATCTTCCACGAGGCGCTCCACGATATCTCGCTCGACACGTTCGTCGCCGTCATCAATCGGGTCACTCCCGGTTCGAACCGGGGCCGGGCCGACGAAATCAGCTACAATCTCCACATCATCATTCGCTCGGAGCTCGAGCAGGCCATGCTTTCCGGGGATCTCAAGGTCGCCGAGTTGCCGGGGGCGTGGAGCGACGCCTACCGGAAGTATCTCGGGGTGACGCCCAAGAATGACGCGGACGGGTGTCTGCAGGACGGCCATTGGTCGGAAGGAATGATCGGCTACTTCCCGACCTACACGTTAGGCAATATTTACGCCGCCCAGCTGTTCGCCAAGGCCGAGTCCGAGATCGGCCCTCTCGACGGGGCGTTTGCCGTCGGCGATTTCGCCGGATTGTTGGGCTGGCTTCGAGACCGGGTTCACCGGCATGGCTGCCGCTGGCCGGCCCGGACGGTGGTCGAACGGGCCACGGGGGCGCTGCCGACTCCCGGGCCGCTCCTTCACTCGCTGGAGGCCCGCTACCGGGCCGGGGCCGCCAAATGACCACGAGCCTGGCGGCGCCCGGTTGGAACGGAGTCCGGGCAATCGCGCCGGTCCGGACTGCTCGGATCGGCGGCTAGTAACTCCGGAGTGCGGTGACGGGATGGACCCGCGAGGCCCGGCTGGCGGGGAAATAGCCGGCCATGAGTGCGACCGCTCCGAGAAGCAGGGTGATTCCTCCAAAGACGACCGGATCCGTCGGATTGGTAGCGTAGAGAAGCGACTCGATTCCCCTCGCCGCCGCCACGGCGCCGACAATCCCGAACCCAATCCCAACCCCGGCCAATCGCAAAGCACGAGCAATGACGCTACGCTGGACCTGCCCGGCAGTGGCACCCAAGGCCATCCGGAGCCCGATCTCGCGCGTCCGTCGGGAGACCGCGTACGAGATGACTCCGTACACGCCAAGCGACGCCAACAGCAGCCCGAATCCCGCGAAACTCGCCACCAGCGCCATCACGAAGCGACGGGGCGACACGGCTTGGTCAACGATCTGTTGGATCGGACGGAGCGCCGCGGCCGGCTGACCTGGATTTGACTCACGCAACACGTTCATGATGCTCTTGGAAATCGTGGCGGCCGGCAGCGCGGTCCTGACAACCAACTCGGCTCCGTCGGGGTAGGCCTGGGCCGCCGACAAATACATCTCGGGGCCGGGGGCGAGTTCGACGCTGTGATCGCGGACGTCGGCGACCACTCCGATGACCGTGGCCTTGAGGTCATCGTTAACCAAGGCGAGCCGCCCGACCGGGTCTTGGCCGGGCCAGAGGCTGCGGGCGGCAGTCTGATTGAGCACGACGACTGATTCGCTGCTCGGCCCGTCCCGCCAACTGAAATCGCGCCCTCCCGCCAACCGGATCCCCATCGCGCCGAGGTAGCCCGGAGTCACCACCCGGACGATCGGGGCGACATGGACGCCCTTCTTCGCCTCCACGCCGACGGCGCGAATGCCCCAGCTCCGGTTTCGGCCGAGCGGTAGCATGTCGGCCATACCCGCGGTCTCGATTCCCGGGATCGCCGCGACCCGGGCCAGGATGTCTTGGAGAATTGCGGCCCGCCGTTCATGGCTGCCGCCATCGTCATACTCGACCGCCATAACCGCCGCCCGGCTCGGCTCGAATCCGAGGTCGACGTCGAGGACCTTCTGGAAGCTCCGGAGGAGGAGGCCGGCCGCGATCAAGAGGATGCAGGTCAGCGCCACTTGCGACACGACCAGCGTTGCAAGCGTCCGTTCCCGTCTGCCGGCACCACTGGGGCCGGCTCCCGTGTTCTTGAGAGTCGCTTGCAGGTCCCGATTCGAGATCCCAAGTCCCGGAGCAAGGCCTAACAACACGGCCACGATGGCGGCAAGGAGCAGCGTCCACGCCAGGGCTGCACCATCGATGCGAACTTGGCTGAGCAGCGGCAGTGAGATCGCGGTTTGGTGGGCCAGGAACGAGGTCACGGCGTAGGCAATCCCGATCCCCACGGCCGCGCCGCCAACCGACAGCACCAGGCTTTCGACCAGCAATTGCCGGAGCACTCGCCACCGTCCGGCGCCAAGGGCGATCCGCATCGCGAACTCACTACTCCGCCCCGCGGCCCGGGCTAGGACGAGGTTTGAAAGGTTGACGCCGACGATCAGGAGCATGAGACCCACCGCGGCCCACAAAACCAAGAGCGATCGGCGGAGTTTGCCGCTCACGTGATCCCGAAGGCTCGAGATCGTTGAGGTATAGTCGCCCCACCAATCCTGGTGGGCCGCCTGGAGTGCTGGAAGAAGAACGTCGGCCTCGGCTTGCGCTTGGGTGACGGTCACTCCCGGCTTGAGCCGGCCTACCAGGGCGAGCGTATTGCCCATGTCTCGCATTTGATCGAGGGGGGCGGGGACGAACAGATCGATCTTGAGCCCCGGGGCGAACACGGCGCCGAAGTCGAAGGTTGGGGGCAGCACCCCGATCACGGTCATGGATTGACCGCCCAAGGTGACGGCGGTCCCAATGATGCCGGGGTCCTCGGCGAACAACCGGCGCCAGGTGTCGTGGCTCAGCAAAACGGCCGGTCGTCCCCCGGGTCCGCTTTCCTCTGATCCGAATAGGCGCCCCCGAGCCGGCCGGACCCCTAACGTCTGGAAGAAGTTGACGGCCACCAAGACGCCGGCGACCGGCTGGGGTTCGCCCCGGCCCGTGAGGGTGAAGTCGCTATTCGTCAGGAACGGGTTGTAGCTCGTCAAGGACTGAAACGACTGGTTGCGGCGTTGGATTTCCTCGTAAGCGGCCACCGTATAGGTGTTGCTGGAGAGGTCGGAGGTGCCTTTGGGGTTGGTGCGGCGACCCGACGTCAGCCAGGTGAGTTGCCCCGGCTCGGTAAACGGGAGCGGCCGCAACAACATCGCGTTGACCACACTGAATACCGTGGTGTTGCCCGCGATGCCCAGCCCAAGGACCAGGATCGTGATGATCGCGAACGACCGGTCCCGCCGAAGGGTCCGGACCGCAAACCGAAGGTCCTGGGCATATCCTTCCCACCGCTCGCTCCGGGCGTGGCTTCGGGCGTGGTCTTTCTGCATCCGGACGCCGGTTTGCTGGACGGCGCCGACATTGCCGAATCGCCGTTCCGCTTCCAGCCGGGCGGCCTCGGGCTCCCAACCGCGCTTGACCAACTCATCGATGTGGGCGTCTAAGTGGAATCGGACCTCATCGGCTACGTCCGCGGCCGGATCGGAGCCAAACAACCGGGCGTAGCGGCGCCAGATCGGGGTCCGAGTCATTTCGCCGCCTCGGCCAAGGGCGAGTGGGTTGCGCTCAACATCTTCCCGACCGCCGCTGAATAGGCGGTCCAGACTTTGGTTTCCTGGCGCAGTTGCTTCTGGCCCTCGGCGGTTAGGCGGTAAAACTTGGCTTTCCGATTGTTCTCCGAGAGCCCCCACTCGGACTCGACCAGTGTCTTGTTTTCGAGGCGCCAGAGGGCGGGGTAGAGGGTGCCTTCTTCAACCAGAAGCACCTCGTCGGTTCGGAGCCGGATCAGCCGGGTAATCGCGTAGCCGTGAAGGGGGCCCCACACCAACGCTTTGAGGATCAGGACATCGAGGGTGCCGCGAACGAGGTCGAGTTGGGTTGGTTGCATCGAGATCTCCCCTGAGGTTCCTAGGGAAGTTACACCCTACCCATTGGAACGCAAGGGGAATGGTTTGAACCACTCGGGCTGTGCCCGCTCCTTACCGTTCTTGGCTGCCCGAATCTCGGCCTGGAGTCAGCGTCAGCTGAGCGCCGCCACGACCCGCTCCAGGCGACCGCGGGTCTCGTGCATCAACTCGACCATTGCCGGGTCGCGCTCCATTCCCCCGGCGAGCAGCATCGCCTCCGGGTTGGCGATCCGCACTACGCTACCGTCGCCGGCTGCCTCCACCGTCACGTTACACGGCAACAATAGGCCGACCATGGCGCTTTGGCTCAAGGCCCGGTGGGCCAGCGTTGGGTTGCACGCTCCAAGAATGGTATAGGGGCGGAATTCGATGCCCAGCTTCTGCTTGAACACCTCGTGGGTGTCGATCCGGGTCAGGACCCCGAATCCCTCAACCTTGAGGGCGGCGGTGACCCGCTCAATGGCGTGGTCCGGGGTCGTGTTGAGGCGGGCCTCGAAGGCGATTTGGGATGTCGGCATGAGGTCAAACAACGCGTCGTCGCCATGAAGGGTCGATGAACCCGGCGCGAAGCCTCATTTCTCGATCCGGTAGATCCTGATGTAGTCCACGTCGTCTTCGTTCCGCCATCGGGCAACCATCCGGTCGCCGAGGATTTGGAACGGCCGAATCCGCGGAGGGAGTTCGACCCGGGCCGTTAGGGTTCCGGTCGAGTCGAATACTAGGTAGCGCCTGGTAAGGGTCCACGGACGGGAATACTGCTCGAGCCAGACGCCCCCGTCATCAGCCGGTAGAAACCCGGTGGAGTAGGGCCCCCTTTCGGCGAACAGCTGCTTCCTCAAGTTGGCGAGGGCCTGAGCCCGCGCCGCCGATTCACCTCTTGGACTGTTGTTCGCGAGGCTGGTCGATTCCATCGCGACCCAGTCACGTCTGTCGGCAGCGGTCACGGGGTCAGGCGGGGTGGTCCAGCGGACAATCCGCCTCGTGCCGTGGAGGAGGTCGAAGGTCCTGAACAGCGCCTCGCCGGTTTCGGCCAGATAGAAACGACGGTCGACCACGGCCGCTTGAGTCTCGCTCCCCATGGCCACGGCTCTGCCACCCACCCCCGTCTTGCCTCCCTCGCTCCAAGGCACTGCGTAGGTCTCGTAACCCCTCCCGATCGCGATGGTGTCGACGACGGCCCCTTGCATCGTGAACCGAACGTACGGGATCGGGGTCCGATATCGGGCGCCGAGTTCGGTCGGCCCTTCGAACCGCACGGCCGCCGCGATCCCCGTGTCGGCAGTTACCCATCCGATCGGAACAAGCGGGATGCTGGGGCGCCGGGCCATGACCGTCGTCGGTGCCAAGTCAGGGCCGGAAAACAAGAGCAGCCGGCCGGTGAACTGGTCGAACACATAGGTGGTGTCACCGCTGAGTCGCATCGGGGGCCCCGCCGTGGCGAACTCGCCCGGACCTTGGCCCTTCCGCGCGAGCAACTTGATCAAGGCTCCGGTCGAGTCGAACAGCTTGACC
>JAYVJS010000155.1:0-2386 GCA_043769075.1 Gemmatimonadota bacterium
GGAGCTCCTCCCAGCTGGTGTAGGGTGCGAGCCGGTTGAGCGTGAGCCCCCGCTCGTTCACCTGGACGAGCTGCCGACGATCCCGCGACCGGAGGAGAAGCCCGATCTGTCTTGAATCCTGTCGAACCGTACCCGCGCCAGGTGGTGAAAACTCGGCGACAACTTCCACGCCGAACTGCGGGTCCAGTTCCGGATATCGACCGGCTTCCTCCGTGGCGATTGCCGCATATCGGGCCTCGTCGAACGGATCGGAACCCTCGACCCGGACCTCAAACACAGCTTCTACAATCGGGGCCTTGGGGAGGTGGGGCAGTCCGGAGGGCATGCCTAAGAATAGGCCGGAGGATTGAGGGCTCCAAGGGGCTCGGCGGCCGGGGGAAAAGCGATAGCCCGACCGGAACGCTGGTCGGGCTATCGTCCCTCAGCACTATGCCGCGGTGTCATGCGGCTTTCCCGAGGGTGCCGTCAGCCGGCGGCGCCTTGACCCGCGATGGCGTCGCGACGTTGCGGGCACTTTCCACGACGCTTGGAGTGCGGCGTCGTCGTGGAAGCGGGCGTGGTTCAGCACCTCGAGCAGCCCGACCAAGTCCATCAGGTCGGTGGTGACGCTGTGGAGGTCCGCTCGGGCGCCCACGTGGTCGCGGCGACCGGCGTTGGCCTTCTCGGTCGACCCTTCGAACCGGGTCACGGCCGAGCTGGACTTGCCCCGATTCCGCGGCCCGGAACCTGTCAAGGAGCTTGAGACACGAGGGGGACCGAGTTTACTGAGCCATCGTCCTCGGCGGGGCCGAGGAGCTTAGGGGGATTGATCCACCCGCCATGGGCAGCGCAGGTGCCTGAGCCTACTTCACCGTGATGGCGGGGGACATGGTCATTGGGCGGCACCCGGGCACCGGGAGCCGAGCCTATTACCACACCGATCTCCTCGGCAGCCCCGGTCGGTCGTCACGGGCGCCACGGTGGTGGAGGCCTTGAGGCTCCGGAGTAGTCAGTGCAGGCATCTGGGCAATCACCGGCCAACGCCGCTCGGCGCCATTTCGATTGGCGTCGGGTAGAATTGGTTGTCACCGCCCGGCCACCAAGCGACACCTTGCGGGATGCCGAGTTGCCAAATCCCCCTCGCCGAGCCGACCTTATGGCCATGCCAATTTCGGTGCCCAGCTATACCGTGGACGACCTCGAACATTTCCCCGAGGACGGCAACCGCTACGAATTGTTGGACGGGGTTTTGCTCGTGAGCCCGGCCCCCGAGGTGCCCCACCAGGTCGTGACCGCCCGGTTGCTAGTCCTTCTGAGCGACTTGCTCCGCCCCTGGCCTGCCGTGCTGGTGACGAGCCCGGGAGTGATCATCCTTCGCCCGAAGACCCAGCTCGAGCCGGACCTCCTGGTCTTCCGCCAGCCAACAGGCCCGCTCCGGTGGGAAAATGTCCGCGATCGGCTGCTGGCCGTTGAGACCGCGAGTCGTTCGACCGTCGTCTACGACCGGGACTTCCCCGGGGCGTCGCGCACGCTCGAACCAACTGAGGAAGGTGGTCGAAGTGGTGATCGCACCCGTAGAGGGCGAGGTCGTGTTGGAGCACCAACGCCGCAATCCACAGATCGTTCGTGGGGATCGGCGTTCCCTGCACCCGTAATAGCCGATAGACTGCAGCATAGTGGTGGGTCGTCTGCAAGTCAGGGAGTAGCAGGCTCACGCCAGGCCGCATCTGGAAACGCCGCAACGTTCGCTCGTTCTTCGGCCCCTTGGCGCCCATTCCGAAACCGGCCCGAAGTGCGCCAACACACCACGAAAGGCAAATACACCGCCTCCGCCGGTTCGAGGACCGCGACCACGTCGGCGTCCCCCCCGGCAGAAATCGACGTATCGGCTGGTGTCGAGGGCCAGCCTCATCGCCAGAGGTCCGGATCGACGCGATTCTGAGCGTCGATCGCGGCGTCGAATTCTGGGTCGTGCTCCCAGCGGACCGATATTGGGCACGGTGATCCTCCCCGATCTGGTCCCGCAGCCTGCTAGCGGGCCTTCGGGCGGAGCGGTGGTACGACCAAGCGATGGTTGGCGAGGACGGTCCGATCTACGCTGCAAAACTCGAGTCTCCGGGCCAGGCTATGGGCCACCAACAATCGGTCGAACGGATCCCGGGTCCACTCGACCGACAACGCCGCGTCGATCACGACCGAGAGTGAGAGGTCGTCGATCACGAAACGAGGGTCGGTCGCCAGGGCTGCGGTCAAGGCTTCATGGTCGACCTCCAGGCGGCCGATCTCGTGGAGAAACTGGATCTCAAGGAGCGACACCGGGGAGATGGCCCACGGGCGGCGGTCGGCGAGCCAGGGGTACTTCTTGAGGCGCGGCGATCCAACCAGCAGCCAGAGGAGGAAATGCGTG
>JAYVJS010000156.1:0-5797 GCA_043769075.1 Gemmatimonadota bacterium
TGGCCGAGCACCTCGAGGGCTTCGCTCGCAAGACGGCCTCGTACGGCCTGGAAGTCCTCGTCCGAAATCTTGCCGGTGGCTTGATCGAATTCGAGTTCCTTGATTGCCAGAAGGGCGCGTCCCCGCGGGGTTTCCTCAGCCGGATCAGCCTCCTCGAGTCCTTCGTCCTGCCTCAGAGTGCCGAGTGAGCCAAGGGCCATCCAGAGTACCAGGGCGCCGAGAAGGACGGCAGTAATCAGTTCTAAGATCACGCGTCGAGTTCCTTCAACGCCCGGTCGAGTTCGTCCTGTTGTTTGGCGCTGAGACTCGATCCTCCGGCCGATCGGCCTGGGGTCGGGGCCGCCTCGAGGCGGAGGCGATGGCGGCGGAGGAGGACGAATCCGAGGATTCCGGCTCCAAGCACCACGGACACGGTGGGGAGGAGGTAGCCAAGCACGTTAAAGCCTTGGGCCGGCGGGGCCATAAGGATTCGCTCACCGTACTTTGCGACGAAGGCCGTGATGATCTGGTCGGGCGTCTGCCCAGCCTGGAACAGATCGACCACTTCTTGATGGAGGGCTGGGGAGTAGGTGCAAGTGAAATCGGTGGTGCGGCAGGTAAAGACGTCGAGACTACACGGGCAGGTGCACTTGAGCCGGCGCTCGAGGCCAACGATCGTCGCATTGTTGTCGAGCGGATTGGCTTCGGCCCGGAGTTGGCCGACTGACCCGGGGTCTCGGAGCGGGTCGGCCGCGCCGGATTTCGGGGCCGGCTGCTGCGCGACCGCGTGCCGGAGAGCGAGCGGTGCCGCCAGGACGGCCAACCAGGTTCGCCGATTCATCCGACGGCCGCCGGTTCCGGCGTCGAGGCTGCCCGCTCGTGGAGCGGCGGCAGGTTGGTACTCCACGCGGTGGGCCACATGGTGATGAGTCCTCCGATAATCAGAAAAATCCCGCCGGCCCAGACCCACCAGACTAGCGGATTGATGGTGATCCGAAAGGTACTTCGTTCGGTCCCGTCCACTGAGCCGGCGTAAACGACATAGAGATCCTCGCGGAGGTCGCTCCGAATCCCGACCTCGGTGGACGGCTGAAAGGTCGGCTTCCCGAAGCTGTCAACGTGTTGCCGCTTCTCTGACGTCATGATTCCGAGCTTCTTACCGCCGCGGGTCACATCGAACGTGGCCACTGAAACTTGGCGGTTCAAGGCCTCATACTGGGAAATCCCCAGGAACTTGAGGGCGTATTCGTGGCCATAGGGACTCGCGATTGTGGCGACTTCGCCGACGCTCAAGGTGGCTTCCCGGGTCTTGGTAAAGGCCATGCCCGCGAAGGCGACAAAGTACACCACCATGGCGGTATGAATCAGATAGCCACCGTATCGGCGCCGATTCCGGGTAATCAGCCGCCCGAACGCGAGGATGGCGGGTTCCTGATACATCCGCTGGCGGGCCCGTACTCCGCGGTAGAATTCTTGGAGGACGGTGCCGACGACGAATCCGGCCAGGCCGAAGGCCATCATCGCCGAGAAGTCCCGGACCCCTAGGACGAGGAGTGTGATGGTGACGACGAGCCCGAGCGCGACGGGGAAGATGAACTGGCGCCGGAGGTTGGCGGGCGAGGTCTTCCGCCATGCAATCAAGGGGCCGACCCCGGTCAGCGCCAACAAACCGAGGCCTAACGGGATGTTGACCTGATTGAAGAACGGCGGGCCGACCGTGATCTTGGTCCCGCGAACCGCTTCCGACAAGATCGGGAACAAGGTCCCCCAAAGGACACTAAACGCGATTCCAACGAGGAGGAGGTTGTTGAACAGGAAGGCCGCCTCCCGGCTGGCCAACGAGTCGAGCTGGCTCTCGGGTTCGAGGGCCGGCCAGCGGAGGTAGAGCAGAGAGAAGCTGACGAAGGCCGTCAGGAGTAGAAAGCCGACGAAGAACGCACCGATGTTGGATTGAGTGAAGCTGTGGACGCTCGCGATCACGCCCGAGCGGGTGATAAAGGTGCCGAAGATGCTCAATAGAAACGAACCCACCACCAGACCGAGGTTCCATCGTTTGAGCATGCCCCGCTTTTCCTGGATCATGACCGAGTGCAGGAAGGCACTCATGGTGAGCCAGGGAAGGAGGCTGGCGTTTTCGACCGGGTCCCAAGCCCAGTAGCCGCCCCAACCGAGTTCGACGTAGGCCCACCACATTCCGAGGGTAATCCCGGCGGACAAGAACAGCCACGAAAGCAGGGTCCAGCGGCGAATGGCGTGGATCCAGCCGGTGTCAACCCGGCCGGTGACCAGGGCGGCAATCGCGAACGCAAACGGGATCGTGATGCTGATGTAACCGAGGTAGAGGAGGGGTGGATGAATGACCATCCCGGGGTTCTGGAGTTGGGGATTGAGCCCGTTCCCGTCTGGGGGAGTGAAAGCCAGGCGTTCAAACGGGTTGCCGCTCCCCGACAACAGCATCACACTCAAGAAGAACAAGACCACCGTGCTGACGACTCCGCCGACGGTGGGCAACAGCATCGCGTACCGCCGGCTGGTGACGCCCTGGGCGATGGCACCGAACGTCGCCAGAACCAAGGCCCAGAACAGCAACGAGCCTTTCTGGCCGGCCCAGAGGGCGGCGAAGACGTAGTAGTCGGGCAAGTTCCTGGAGGTATAGGAAGCGACATACTCGACGTTGAAATCGTGGGCAAACAACGCTTTCCAGAGAGACACGGCGGCAATCCAGAGAACCAGCGCGATGGCATAGCTGGATCGCTCGACGACGGTCCCCGCGTCGGGACGTTGGCGCCACGACGGAATGAAGGCGAACGCGGCAACATAGATCGACAGCAAGAACGCCATCCAGAGCGAGAACTGGCCGAGCAGGGTCATGGTTTGGCCTCTTTCAAGAAGCGATCGATCAGGGTCTGGTGGCCGGCGTATTCCGGGCGGCCGGCGGCCATCTCAGATGGGTAGGCCGCCAGAAAAGCCCGCCGTGCGACCGCGAGGGCCCCTTGGTCTTTGCGTTGGGCGGCCACGGTCCCTCGGAGCAGGAAGCCGAAAAGGTGCCGCGGCTGCTGGGCCTCGATTGTGTCAGCGAGTGCGGCCGCGCCGGCCCCATCCCCGGTGGCGATTCGGAGGAGGCCGGCATGGAACCGGGCGTCGGTATCGACTTGGTCAAGCATGCCATAGGCCGCGTTGGCCATCGGCGAAAAGGTCCTCACCGTGGTCGTGTCACCGGCTTCGCTGGCCCGCATGATCCGATCATAGAGTCGGTCGAACCGTTCCCGGGGGGTCATCGTGCTCAGGTCAGGTGGCGTTCCGGGTCCCGAAACCGCAGCCGCGTCGTCAGGCAACGGTTGGCCAACCGAAGCTCCGGCGCCTTTCTGGTTCCAGAAGATCGCGCCGAGGAGCGCAATGACAAGTCCTCCGCCGAGGAGATAGGGAATCAGACCTCGTTGGGGGGAGACAGGGCCCCGGACGACCGGGCCATCGGCCGCCGCTCCGCACCCGCTGCAGAACCGTCCTTGGAGGGCGGTTCCGCAGGACGGGCAGTAGCGGTTGGTTTGACTCATGGGACTCCCAATGAACCGTCATCGCGATAGCTTAGCTGAGCGAAATCTATCGACCCAGCCATGAATTTACCGTGAGCAAGGGTCGGCGCGCATGAGTGGTGTTCGAGAATCGAACACCCCACCTATGACCGATGCAAGGAGCTTGTCGGGAACATGACACCACTGATGGGTCCGACCCGCCCGGCCCTTCGGGGGGCCGCTCTGCTCCATGACGCCCATGCCACTAAAGGGACCGCCTTCACCGAGGCTGAGCGAGACGCACTTGGCTTGCGCGGGCTGCTGCCGCCCCGGATCCTGGGAATCGACCGGCAGGCCGAGCGAGTCCTTCGGAACTTTCGGGGGAAGGCCACCACCCTTGAGCAATAAATCTTCCTTGCCGCCCTCCAGGACCGGAACGAGACCCTGTTCTATCGGGTCCTGATCGACCATATCGCGGAAATGATGCCGGTGGTCTACACGCCGACCGTCGGGGAAGCGTGCCGGGAATTTGGGCATATTTATCGGCGGCCTCGCGGGCTCTATGTGACGGTTGCGGACCGGGGCCGGGTCCGCGAAGTCCTTCGCAACTGGCCGGCTCCCGACGTCGCTATGATCGTGGTGACCGATGGCGAGCGGATTCTCGGATTGGGCGACCTTGGCGCCCACGGGATGGGCATTCCAATCGGCAAGCTCGCGCTCTACTCGGCATGTGCGGGCGTCGATCCGAATCGGTGTCTCCCCATCATGCTCGACGTCGGGACCGAGAACGAAGAATTGCTTAATGACCCCCTGTACACTGGGCTAGTGCGGCGGCGGGCGCGCGGCTTGGAGTATGCGGAGTTGGTCGAGGAGTTTGTGGTGGCGGTCCGGGAGGTGTTTCCCGGCGCGATTCTTCAGTTCGAGGATTTTGCGACCGAGCAGGCGTTTGCGTTGTTGGCGCGATACCGCGACCGGTTGCCCTGCTTCAACGACGATATCCAGGGCACCGCGGCCGTTACCCTTGCGGGGCTGTGGGCGGCCGGCCGGGTGACCGGTCGCCGACTGGCGGATCAGACGTTGCTATTTCTAGGTGCCGGCGCGGCGGCCACCGGGATCGCCGACCTCATCGTGACGGCGCTGGTGCGGGACGGAATCAGCCTCGAGGCGGCTCGGGGCCGCTGTTGGTTTGTCGACTCGCAGGGTCTTGTCGTTCAAGGCCGCGCCGGGCTGGCGAGCCATAAGCTCCCGTTCGCTCACCCCCACGCCCCTTTGGCCGGACTGCTCGACGCGATCGAGGCGGTGCGGCCGACAGCGATTCTCGGCCTTTCGGCTCAGCCTGGGGCGTTTTCCGAGGCCGTCCTTCGGGCGATGGCCCGGATCAACGAACGGCCGATCGTCTTTGCGCTTTCAAACCCGACCTCGAAGGCTGAGTGTACCGCCGAGGCGGCCTATCGGGCCACCGAGGGCCGGGCACTCTTTGCCGCCGGGAGTCCGTTTGGCCCGATCGAGGCGTTCGGACGCCGGTTCGAACCGGGCCAAGGCAACAACGCCTACATCTTCCCCGGTCTTGGTCTTGGGGCAATTGCCAGCGGGGCCGAGCGGATCACGGACGAGATGTTTCTGGCCGCCGCGGAGGCCGTTGCCGGCATGGTCGACCAGGATCGGTTGGACCGCGGTGGCTTGTTTCCCGCTCTGGACCGGATCCGATCGGTGTCGGCAGCTATCGCGGTCGCGGTCGTGGACGTCGCGGTTTCGGCGGGGGTCGCGGCCCCATCGGTCCAGTCGTCGGCCGATCGGGTTCGAGCGGCAACCTATGATCCTGGGTATCCGTCCTATTGCTGAAAACGGGTCAGGCGGCCGGCTTGGACGGCCCGAAACCTCGCCGTTCCATGGTGCCCCAGGTGTGTTTCTTTCGGAGCAGATTATACATCCCTCGGAGCCGCCAGTAGGTGGTGAGTTGGCGGTACCCGAAGTTTTCAATCACCGCCAAACCAATGAGCCGGTAGAGGTCCTTGCGATTGGGGTACCGCCGAAAGCCCATCTCCTCCAGAGCGACCGCGGTAATCGAGAGCCCGATTCCCAAGCCGATGGCAAGAGTCAGGAAGGCCACTGCGTACACATCAGACACCCGGCCCAGGATGAGGGCGGCGACGAAGGTGAGGTAGCCAAACACTTCGACCAACGGCGCCAACATTTCGAGAAACACGAAGTACGGAAATGCCACCATCCCGACCCGCCCATAGCGGGGATTGAACAACATGATCCGGTGCCGCCACAGGGTCTCGATGAGACCCCGCTGCCACCGG
>JAYVJS010000157.1:0-2408 GCA_043769075.1 Gemmatimonadota bacterium
TGAAGGATGCCGGCGCTGGTGCCGACATTGTATCGGGCGGTGAGCTTCGACGGGTGATCCAAGTGGGCTTCGATCCGAAGGCCATCGTGTTTAGCGGCGTCGGGAAGTCAGACTCGGAGTTGGAGTCGGCAATTCGGATCGGCATCGGCGGGATCAACATCGAATCTGGGTACGAGCTGTTCGCCATCGAGCGGATCGCGGCTCAGGTCGCCCCGGTGAGCCCGGTCCGGATCGGGATCCGGGTCAACCCGGACGTGGCGGCTGATACCCATCCCTACATCAGCACCGGCGGCGGCGGGATCAAGTTCGGGGTGCCGGTCGACCAAGTCGTGGCGCTGGCTCAGCGGATCGCGGCAAATCCGAGGCTCGCGCTGGTGAGTATCGCGATGCATCTCGGGAGCCAGTTGCTGGACGTCGCGCCGTTCGCCGCCGGCACGGCAAAGGTGATGGCGTTAGTGGACGAAATCGTTGGGCTCGGGATCGGCTCGATTGAGGCAGTGGATGTCGGGGGTGGGCTGGGGATTCGCTACCGAGACGAGACGCCCCTCGTGCCGACCCAGTTGGCCGGGATCCTGGCGCCGTTGATCGCCGGCCGTGGACTGGTGCTCCACCTCGAGCCGGGTCGATACCTCACCGGGAGCGCGGGGGTCTTGCTCACGAAGGTCCTGTACCGGAAGCGATCCGGCGGAAAAGAGTTCGTCATTGTCGATGCGTCGATGACGGATCTCGTTCGCCCGAGCCACTACCGGGCCTATCACGAAATCACCGAAGTCAAAGCCGGGGGCCGGGCGGTCCAGATCGTTGATGTGGTCGGACCGGTCTGCGAAACAGGCGACTTCCTCGCCCTTGACCGCTCGATGCCGGCCGTTGAGCCGGGAGAGTATCTCGCCATTCTCGGCGCCGGCGCCTACGGGTTCGTCATGGCATCAAACTACAACACCCGCCCTCGGGCTCCCGAAGTCCTGATCGATGGCGGTCGGTACGGCACCAGTCGTCGGCGCGAAACCCTGGAGGATCTCCTCCGAGGCGAAACCGACAATCCATTTCACCGCTAGAGCCCGTGACTAAGAACGCCATCCTGATCCTCGACTACGGCTCGCAGTTCACGCAGTTGATCGCCCGGCGGGTTCGCGAGGCCCATGTCTATTGCGAAATCCACCCCCCGACCCGCTCGATCGAATGGATTCGCCAATGGGATCCGAAGGGTATCATCTTGTCGGGGGGACCGAATTCAGTGTACGACGAGGGGGCCCCGACCGCGCCGCCGGAGTTGCTGGAACTCGGTGTTCCGGTCCTCGGCTTGTGCTACGGGATGTACCTCGTCGCCCGGTTGGCAGGCGGAACCGTCGTGGCCGCCGGCAGGCGGGAGTATGGCCGGGCCCAAGTGTCGATCCGGGGGGGGCGCCTGTTCCAAGGCTTCGATCCGGGCGAGAAGACGACCGTCTGGATGAGTCACGGCGATCGGGTGGACGGCGTTCCACCTGGGTATCGAGTGACGGCTTCCAGCGACAACTGCCCGATTGCCGGGATCGAGCATGAGACGTTGCCGATCCTCGCTGTGCAGTTTCATCCAGAAGTGGCCCACACCGCCCGGGGTGGTGAAATCATCAACACGTTCTTGTTCGATGTCTGTGGCGCGGCGGCTGACTGGACGCCGGCCCATTTCATCGAGACGGAAGTGGCGAAGATTCAAGCCCAAGTTGGCCCATCGGCCCGGGTGATCTGCGGTTTGTCAGGGGGTGTGGACTCGGCCGTGGCGGCGGCATTGGTGCATCGGGCCGTCGGAGATCGTTTGACCTGTATTTTCGTCGACCACGGCTTGCTGCGCCTTCATGAGCGCGAGCAGGTGGAGCAGACCTTTCGCCGACACCTCGGCATCGACCTTCGGGTCGTCGACGCGAGTGAGCAGTTTCTCGGCCTCTTGGCCGGCGTCTCGGACCCGGAAAAAAAGCGGACCATTATTGGGCACGCGTTCATCGACGTCTTCGAGGTGGCGGCAAAGGAGGTCGGCGCCGGGGTTGGGTTCTTGGTCCAGGGCACCCTGTACCCCGACGTGATTGAGTCGTTTTCTCCGCGAGGGGGGCCTTCGGTTACCATCAAGACCCACCACAATGTCGGCGGACTGCCGGAACGCCTCCCGTTCAAACTGATCGAGCCGTTGCGGGAACTCTTCAAGGACGAGGTTCGAGCCGTCGGGCGTGATCTGGGCTTGCCTGAGGAAATCGTGGGCCGTCACCCTTTTCCTGGGCCCGGGTTGGCCATCCGAGTTCTTGGCGATATCACCCGCGAGGCCCTCGATACCCTCCGCAAAGCGGACGCGATTTACCTGGAAGAGATCCGGTCGGCCGGGCTCTACGATGAGATCTGGCAGGCCTTCGCGGTGTTGTTGCCGATCCGTTCGGTCGGGG
>JAYVJS010000158.1:0-4718 GCA_043769075.1 Gemmatimonadota bacterium
ACCATGATCGAGCCGTCGCCCAGCTGGCGGGCGCCGCTCGGCTGGATGAAGGTTGAAGTGTCGCCGCCGACTTTCGTCAACGCGGTAGGGTTAATTCGCCAAACTGGGAGGTTCGCGATGGCACGGGTATTCTCGACGATCTCGAAGCCGGCGCTGTCCCGATGCCCGGGGGGGCCCGACGTTTCCCTGGCTGGCCCACCACAGCCAAGAAGCACTACCGTAAGAGTCAGCCACACGTTCTTCATGATGGCCTCGCTGGAACGGGGTTTACCGCTCGATCCGGATTGGCTGAGCCCCCTCCCAAGCGACCCGTCGTCCCAACTCGGGCAAGAGGTCGAGTCCGGTGACGATCGTCAGGACGTGATTGCCCTCGAGCCGCCCGAACTTGCTGGCAAAGACCGTGACCCCGTAGGGGAAGAGGATCTCGGTTTCGCTGACGCCCTTGGGATACAACAGGATTTGGCCGGGCTTCGGTTCGGCGGTGGCATTTTCGACCCCGACGCCGGCATCGAGATTGCCTAACGGCATCCACGCTGCCTCACCGCTCCACCGGGCCTGCAGTAGATGCCCCTCAAGCGGCAGGAGCCGGAGCAGGGCCGCGCAACTGTCCGGCGCCCGTTCGCGCTCGAGTCGAGCCTCGAAGACCAGATTCCCACAGGTGATCCGAATCATGCTCCCCCCGGAAGTGCCGGCGCCAGACCGGCCGGCGGTGGCGGAGGACTTTGCTTCCGCCGCTTGGCTCCTCGGCGCCCGAGCAACATGACCGGCAACACGAACATCGCGCCCAACGTGCCGGCGATGGTACCTCCCGCGGTGGCTAACGCAATCGAACCGAACAGGCTATCAGCCTCGGTGCCGACGGCCAGCGGAATCAGGCTCGCCATCGTGGTGAGCGTCACCAGCACGATCATCCCGGCCCGGTCGCGGGTTGCATACACGATGTCCGCCGCGGTAAGCCGGCGCGTGGCTCGGCCTGAGGCGCCGACCCGGCGGCGGCGTTCCAGCGCGGCGTCGACCAACAAAATCGATTGATTCACGGCCAGCCCGACCACGAGAATAACGCCCACCGCCGCCTCGCGGCTAAACCCGATACCCGTTACCCAGAAGATTGCGGCCACCCCGGCCAGAGCCAGCGGCAGGCTCAGGAATACCATGGCCGCCGCCCATTGCGAGTCGAACACGAAGGCCACCGACAACAGCACCAGGACCACCCCGATCGCGAAGACCAGCCAGAGGCCCTTCGTGCTGTCGTCGATTTGCCATTCAAACTGCTCGTCGCCCACGGTATAGCCGGCCGGGACCGAAATCGAACCCATGAAGGCCTTGTGAGTCCGGTTCGCCAGCTTCTGGGGCCCCCGGAAATCATAGCTCAGGATTCGAACGTACTGCTGGTCTTCCCGATTGATCTGGCTCAAGCCCTCGCGCTCGGTAACGGCCGCCAAATCGCTGACCCGGACCGGCGCGTTGCCGTCGTTCGGCACCAAGGACGCCCGAAGATCCTCGAGGGTCCGTTCCTGAGATCCCTTAGCCTTGACGCTGACGGTCACTTCTTCGTCGTCGATCTCGAGCTTCTGCCCGCCAACGGCACCGCGGATTTCCCGAGCCACCGCCTGCGAAAATGCCTGCGCCGTGACGCCGGCCCGCGCCAGGGCGGCTCGATCCGGTGCCAGGGCCACATTGACGGCCCGCTCCGACCGGAAGAAGCTCCCGGCGTTGATATTGACTTCGCGGACTCGAGGGATTCGTTCGAGCCGAGTCTTGAGATCGCGGGCCAGTTGCTCCACGCCGGAAAAGGAGTAGCCGAGGATCTTGACTCGGAAGCTGACCGAACTGCCCCCGCCGCCGTTGAAGAACCCCTGGCCTCGGCCGTAGACGCCGATCGATGCGCCCCCCACGAACACCGCGCGCTGGGTCATTTCTTCCTGCATCGAGCTCGGAATGGCCGTTAGGCCGGCCGGCTTGGTGAAGGTGACTCGGAGCTGGCCAAATCCGGGGAAGCCGCGCGCTTCGACCCGGTCGACTCCTTCCCTGCCCACGGCAATTCGCTCGAATTCGGAAATCGCCCGATCGACGCTGGCCGGATCGGACCCCCGGGGGAAGTTGATGCTCACGAACAACTCCGACCGCTGGCCGTACCAATCACCGAACGATGACTTCGGGACCTTCTTGATGAACCCCCACGTCAGAACGCCAAGTCCAACCGTCACGACGACCAAGGTGGCCCACCGCCAGCGGAGCAGCTTGAGGACCGATCGGGTGTAGGCCCGATGAAGCCCGCGCC
This sequence comes from Gemmatimonadota bacterium, assembly GCA_043769075.1. GTDB lineage: Bacteria > Gemmatimonadota > Gemmatimonadetes > Gemmatimonadales > GWC2-71-9 > SHZU01. The sequence continues at coordinate 2,282 of JAYVJS010000158.1, forward strand.
ACTGCTGGGTGCTCATCCCGTGGCCGCCACCGACCGCCGGGATCATCACAACCGAACTGACCACCGACCATCCCAGTGCCAGCAAGAACGCAGCGGCAAACGGCATGAAGGTGGCCCGGGCGTTCCCCTGGAGATACAAGAAGGGAAACATGACAACGGCCGTGGTCAGGGTCGACCCAATGACCGCCGGCATGATCCGAGCCCCGGCCTCCGCTCGGCCCTCGATCGTGTCGGGCGCATGCCGGAGCCGCTCGACCACGACGAGGCCGTTCTGCACCAAGATCCCGACCCCCATACCCAGGCCGGCCAGGGTCAGGAGATTGGCTGGAATTTTGAGGAGATAGAGACCTAACGCCGTGCCCGCAATCGACACGGCCGCGCTTCCCATCACCAGCCAGATCGAGGTCAGGTTTCGCATCGCGAACGCCAGCACCAGCATCACCGCCCCGAACGCAATCAGTCCCCGGATCAGCAAATCGTTGAGCTGCTTTTTCAAGTCTTTGCTCTCATCGCTCTCGACCTTGAAGACAATCCCCGCCGGAAGCAACCGGTGGATCTCGTTCATGGTGGCCTTGATCCGCTCGGCGGTCTGGATCGCGTCGGCGCCGGCCAACCGGCTGATTTGCATCGTGACCGCAGGCACCGCGTTGATCCGGGCAAACTGCCCCCGGTTGTCTTCGTCCGGCCGGATCGTGGCTAACTCGTCGAGCCGAAAGACCCGGCCGCTCGGTGCCCGAATGACCAGTTGCCCCAGGTCTTCGAGCGCCTTCGGCCGGTCCCGCAGCGCCACGGTCAAGACGCTGGCACCTCGCTGCTGCTCGCCCAAGGCCTTGACCACTCGGGCTGACGCGACCGCCGCCCGAATCAGATCGGGATTGATCCCGAGCTGCCGAAGCCGGATTGGATCGTAGGTCACCGCCACTCCGGGCTCAGCCGACCCCGAGAGCCCGACACCACTCACGCCGGGCACCGCCGTGACCCGGGGGTAGACCTGATCCTTCGTCAATTTCGTCAGGGTACCCGACGTATAGGGGCCGACAATCGAATAGGTCAGCAGGGGCTGTTCATCCAGCTCCTGGGGCGTGTAATTCTCAACGCTCGGCGGCAAGGCCCCCTGCGGCAGCCGGTCTCGCAACAACTCAATCCGCTCATGAATCTCCAGCCGGGCCAGCGTCACATCGGTCTTCGGCTCTAACTCCACCTCGAGCCGCGCCGAACCATCGCCCGATTCACTCGAGATCTTCTTGACCCCCCGGACGCTCTGAATCGCCTCTTCCAACGGCGAGGTGAGGTACGTCTCCACCAACTCCGGCGACGACCCAAACCAAGTCGCCGACACCGTCAGCCGAGGCAACTCAACCTGCGTTTTGGTCGCCAAGGGCAACTTTGTAAACGCCACTCCACCCGCCAACGTGAGCGCCGCGCCCGTAGCCCACACCACCGCCGGCCGCCCCGCCGCCCATCGGATCATCTCTCCTCCGAATGCCGAGCGCCGAGTGCCGAGCGTCGAGTCCGCCGAGATTCCACCCAGACATACGCGGTCGGCAGCAAGAAGAACGTCACCAACAGCGCCGTCACCGACCCGCCGATGACCCCCGCCGCCAGCGGTTGATACAGTTCCCCGCCGCTACCCCACCCGAATACCAGCGGCAGCACCCCGGTAATCGTGGTGATCGACGTCATCGCAATGGCCTTGAGCCGCTGGTGCCCGCCCGCAATGACCGCGTCGACAATCGGCAAACCCTGCTCCCGGAAGCGTTGGATCGCGTCGAGTTTTACCACGGCCTCGTTATCGGCCATCCCGATCATCACCACGATCCCGATCATCGCCACGGCGTTGAGGCTTTGGCCGGTCATCCACAGAAAGAGAATCCCGCCCGCGCCCGCCAGCGGCACCGTCAGCATCACCAGCAATGGCGTCGTGAACGAGGCGAATTCGCCGGCCAGCACCAGGAACACCAGCGCCACCGACAGCACCGCCACCAGTGTCAGCTCTCGAGTGGTCCGGGCCTCGTCGGCTTGGGCTCCCCCGATGGTGACCTCAACGCCCGGCGGCAATGCCAGCGCCGTGATTCGCGCCTGGACGGCCTCGGCCGCCTGCTCCAGTCCGCCCCGCTCGGCCACGGCTTCGACCACGCTGACCGGCCGCTGATTGATCCGGACCACCTCGATCGGCGCCCGGATGTCGGTCACGGTGACCAGCTGGCCGAGCGGCACGCCCTTGATCGTCGTGGCCAGGGTGGTGTTGAGATCTTCATTGAAGGCGCCGGCAAATCGGACTTTGATCGGCGTCCGCCGGTCGGTCTCCCGAAAATCGCCGGACGCGACTCCACCGAGCCCGCCCGACAACGCGTTGGCCACTTGATCGGAACTGATCCCGAGCCGGGCCATCTGACTGCGGTCGAGGGTGACTTCCACTGTCGGTTGGGTACTGGCA
>JAYVJS010000159.1:0-5036 GCA_043769075.1 Gemmatimonadota bacterium
GGTCGAGGACTGAGGCAAGTGGTTCGCGTCGCGCTCGACGCGATGGGGGGCGATCTCGCACCGGCCACTGAGGTCGCCGGTGCGGTACTCGCCGTCAAGGAACTGCCGCCGAATTTTTCAATCCAGTTGGTGGGTCAAACCGCCGCAATCGAGGCCGAGCTGTCCAAGCACGACGGTGTCGACCGTGGCCGCATTTCAGTCCTCGAAGCGCCCGAGGTCATCGGCTCTGGGGAAAAACCCCTTGAAGCGGTCCGCCGGAAGAGAAAAAGCAGTATCGTCGTCGGCGTCGGCCTCGAAGCCAGCGGCCAAGCCGACGCGTTCATTTCGGCGGGCAACACCGGCGCGATGCTGGCCGCCTCGACCATGCTGCTCGGTCTCCATCCCGGTGTTGAACGGGCCACGGTGGGAGCTTCTCTCCCCACCGCCGACGGACCGGTGCTCCTGCTCGACGCCGGCGCAAACCTCGACTGCTCCCCCAGGGAGCTTCTAGGCTTCGCCTATCTCGGCACCATCTACATGCGAGACATTCTGAGTCGCCCCAACCCAACGATCGGACTGCTCAATGTTGGGGAAGAGGAGGGGAAGGGCAACGCGATCGTCAAGGAAGCCCACCTCCTTCTCAAGAATGCCACCGGCATCAACTACGTCGGCAACATCGAGGGCCGCGACATTTTGGGCGAGCATCATCGGGTCGGCCGGCTCGACGTCGTCGTCTGCGACGGTTTCGTCGGCAACGTCGTCCTCAAGTTCTATGAGTCCGTCCTTGGCGTCGTCCGACTTTTAGCCACCCGGGAAGGCATCTGGGACCAGCCCTCGACCCAGAAGGCTTTCCGGATGCTCGACTACTCCCAGTACGGCGGGTCGCCCCTGCTTGGCGTCAAGGGGAATCCCGTCATTTGTCATGGCAGCTCCAACGCCAACGCGGTCAAGAACGCGGTGCGAGTTGCGGTGCAGGCGGTTGAGAGCGGCCTCTCCCGCCACATCGGTACCGAATTCGCCTCCCACGCCGCCGGCCCGACGCCGGCCTGAATGCGGAAGCCCATCGCGCGGATTGCCGGCCTCGGCGCCGCGGCCCCGACGACGATCGTGACCAACGCGGACCTCGAGAAGACGCTCGACACCACCGATCAGTGGATCGTCGAGCGCACCGGGATTCGCGAACGACGCCGGCTCCAGCCGGGCGAGAGCCTCTCGGATCTCTTCGTCGAAGCCTCCCAAATCGCCCTCAGCAGAGCCGGCCTCGAGATCTCCGCGATCGACACGATCATCTGTGGGACCTGTACCCCGGACCGACGGCTTCCGTCAGCTGCCTGCGATGTCCAAGGCAAGCTTGGCGGCGGGACGGCGGCCGCCTTTGACGTCGTGGCCGCATGTCCGGGCTGGCTCTACGCCCTGACCGTCGCCGAAGGGTTGATCGCCAGCGGGGCAAGCCATCGGGTCTTGGCCATGGGAGGCGACCGGGTCTGGTCGATCGTCGACCCCGAGGACCGGAATACGGCCGTCCTGTTCGGCGACGGGGCCGGCGCCGCCGTTTTGGTCCCTGCGGTCGACGAACGAGGCATTCTGTCCACGTCGTTAGGCGCCGATGGCACCCTCGCCGACCTCCTGTACATCCCGGCGGGGGGGTCGACCGAACCACCCTCCGAAGCCGTCCTCCGCGACAAGCGGCTCTTCGTCAAGATGTCGGGACGGGAAGTGTTCAAAGTAGCCGTTCGCCGGATGGCCCAATCCTGTCACCTCGCCCTTGGCAAAGCCGGGATCCGGCCCGCCGACGTTGACCTCCTCGTCCCCCATCAGGCCAACCTCCGAATCATCAATGCCACGGCTGGCGAGGCGGGTATCCCGCTCGAAAAACTGATGATTAACGTCGACCGATATGGCAATACCTCGGCGGGCACCATTCCCCTCGCGTTGGCCGAGGCCGAGCAGACCGGCCGGCTCAAACCGGGGATGGTCGTGCTGCTGGTCAGTTTCGGGGCGGGGTTCACCTGGGGAGCGGTGGTGGTCCGTTGGTAACGGTCCTCCTGTTCCCGGGGCAGGGCGCCCAGAAGGTCGGCATGGCCAAGGATCTCGCCGACCGGTTTCCCGCCGCCCGCCAGACTTTGGCCGCGATCGATCAGGCCCTCGGCGTGCCGTTGAGCCGGGTCATGAGCGACGGCCCTGAGGACGAACTGCAACAGACCCAGAATACTCAACCGGCCATTCTCGCCCATTCGGCGGCCGTCCTCGCCGCGGTCGCCGGTCGGCTTGGATCTGTGGTCGGAGCCGCCGGACACAGTCTTGGCGAGTACTCCGCCTATCTGGCGGCCGGCTCTATTTCGGTGGTTGACGCGGCTCGCCTGGTCCGCCGACGGGGTGAGTTGATGCAGAGCGCGGGGCGGGAGCGACCTGGCGCCATGGCAGCCGTGCTCGGGCTCGCAGGCGACGCCGTCATCGGCCTTTGTGCTGGGGTCTCGGATTCCTCCGGCGTTGCCGTGGCCGCCAATCTCAATGCCCCAGACCAAACCGTCATTTCGGGCGACCCCGTCGCCGTCGAGCGAGCCAGCGAAGCCTGTAAGGCGGCGGGCGCCAAACGGGTCATGCCCCTCAAGGTCAGCGGGGCGTTCCATTCCCCTCTGATGGCGCCGGCCGTACCCGGGCTGGCGGCCGCTCTCGCCGCAGTGCCCTTTGCCGATCCCCAATTCCCAGTCGTCGCCAATGCCACGGCAGAGACAGTCCGATCCGCCGCCCAAGCCAAACAGCTGCTCGAAGCCCAGCTTACCGCGCCGGTTCGCTGGATCGATTCTGTCGCGACCCTGGCCGCATTGGCGCCCGCGATCCGTTTCATTGAGATCGGACCGGGCCGGGTGCTTGGCGGGCTTCTGAAACGGATCGTCGAGAACGCCGATTATCACTCGCTGGGTACGGCGGACGAAGTCGAGCAGTTTCTCCGATGAGCGTCGCGATCGATCTCGCGGGCCAGGTGGCCTTCGTCACCGGAAGCACCCGAGGAATCGGGCGGGGAATCGCGACCCTACTGCACCAAGCCGGGGCCGCGGTTGCCGTCGTCGGCCGGAGCGAGCCCCAAGCCGCTGCCGTCGCTGCCGAGCTCGGAAGCCGGAGCGTCGGCGTGGCCTGCGACGTCTCCGACAAGGCCCAAGTCGAGGCCGCGATTGCCGCCGCGGAGCGAGCCCTCGGCCCGATCTCGATTCTGGTGAATAACGCCGGCCTGACCCGGGACAACTTGCTGCTTCGTCTCGACGAGGCCGATTGGGACCAAGTCCTCGACGCCAACCTGAAGGGTGCCTTTCATACCACGAAGGCCATCATTCGTGGTATGATGAAACGTCGCGAAGGCCGGATCATTAACATCACCAGCATTGTCGGGATAACCGGCAACAAGGGGCAGGCGAACTACGCGGCCAGCAAAGCCGGATTGATCGGGTTTACCAAGTCTGTCGCCAAGGAATACGCCAGCCGGGGGGTCACGGCCAACTGCGTCGCCCCCGGCTTCATCGACACCGATATGACCGCCGCCTTGCCCCAAGAGGCCCGCGACGCGTTATTATCACAAATCGCGCTGGGTCGTTTGGGGCAACCCGCCGACATAGCCGGTGCAGTGCTCTTCCTCGCCTCCGATCTTGCCCGCTACGTCACTGGTCAGGTGCTCGTGGTGGACGGAGGCATGGTCATTTAACGCAGGGGATGACATGAGCGACATGGTGGAGAAGGTCAAGGATATCATCGCCGAGGAACTCGGCGTCGAGCGCGAAAAGCTCACCGAAGCCGCAAGCTTCATGGAAGATCTTGGGGCCGACTCACTCGACACCGTGGAACTCGTCATGGCGTTCGAGAAGGAATTCGATATTGACATCCCGGACGAAGAGGCGGAAAAGCTCAAGACGGTCGGCGATGCCTTGAAGTATCTCCAGGAGAAAATCGGGAGCAAATAGGGTGAAGCTCGCGCGAGTCGTGGTGACCGGGCTGGGGGCGTTGACCCCGGTCGGTCTGACGATGGAAGAAACCTGGGCCAATCTGCTGGCCGGAAAATCGGGAGCGGCCCCGATTACGAAGTTCGACCCCAGCCGTCTTCAGGTCCGGTTTGCCTGTGAGGTCAAAGGATTCGACCCTCTGGTCTACATCGATCGGAAGGAAGCCCGGCGTTACGACCTGTTTCTGCAGTTGGCACTCGGTACGGCGCACCAAGCCATCACCCAGGCCGGACTCGAAGGCAAGTTTCCTGATCCGGAACGGACCGGGGTCATTATCGGCAGCGGGATCGGCGGAATGATGACCTTCGAGGAGCAGTGCCTGGCCTATCTCGAAAAAGGCCCAGACCGGGTCTCGCCCTTTTTCATTCCGATGTTCATTCCTGACATCGCGGCCGGCATTGTCTCGATCCGGTATGGGCTCAAGGGGCCAAACTACTGCACCGTGTCGGCCTGTGCTTCGTCGGCGCATGCGATCGGCGAAGCCTACGACCTAATCAAGCACGGTAAGGCGGTCTGTATCGTCGCCGGAGGCTCGGAGGCGGCCATTACCGGGCTCGCGATCGCCGGATTTCAGAACATGAAAGCCCTCTCGACTCGTAACGAGGCCCCGGAGCTGGCCAGTCGGCCGTTCGACAGCGCTCGTGACGGCTTCGTCCTTGGAGATGGAAGCGCATCGGTGGTGCTCGAGAGTCTTGAGCACGCCACCTCTCGCGGCGCCACGATCCTCGGCGAAGTCGTGGGGTACGGCATGAGTGGAGACGCCCACCATATGACCGCGCCGGCTCCCGACGGCGAAGGTGCCCAACGGGCCATGCGGGACTGCCTGGCTGACGGCGGGATCGACCGGTCGCAGGTCGGGTACGTCAACGCCCATGGGACGTCGACCCCGCAAGGGGACGTCGCCGAGACCACGGCGGTCAAGACGGTTTTCGGGGACCACGCGTCCAAGCTGATCTTTGCCTCCACCAAGTCAATGACTGGGCACTTGCTCGGTGCGGCCGGCGCCCTCGAGTTCGCCGTGTCGATGCTGGTGGCAACCACCGGCAAAGTGCCGCCCACGATCAA
>JAYVJS010000160.1:0-7227 GCA_043769075.1 Gemmatimonadota bacterium
CCGATCACGTCGGCATACCGGCCAAGAACCCGCGAGGTTTCGATGAGGTGCTCAACGGCGGTGGCGTCCATCACGGCGCCGAGTTCAGTTTCGAGGCTCCAGCTGCCGCGGCCGGGCTCGAGCACGATCATGTGCCCGCCGTGCATGAACATCGCCGACTCGAAACTGGCCCGGGTTCGAAGACTCGGATCCATGAAGGCGGCGGCCATGATCTTGCCCTCGAGACCGCCCTTCACCTCGCCCCGTTTGATCCGGGCGGCAAGGTCAAGGATTGCATGGAAGCCATCAGCCCCGAGGTCTTCGGTAGCAAGGAAATCACGTTTTCTCATGACAGGGCCCGACGCAAGGCGTCGATGACAAGGTTTGCTTCGGTGCGCGAAAACGACAGGGGAGGCATCAACCGCATGATATTGGGGTCCGCCGAGGTACCGGTCAGCACCCGGGATTCGAACATCTTCGTCTGGACTTCGGCCGCGGGCCGGTCGAGGACTAATCCCAACAACAAGCCTCGGCCCATAATATCCGTGACTCCCTTGAGTTTGCCGGCCGCCCGGCGGATGTGGTCGCCGACCATCACGGCATTCTCGACCAACCGCTCCCGCCGAATCACTTCGAGATTGGCGAGGGCCGCCGCGCAGGGCACCGGGCCGCCGCCGAACGTGCTGCCGAGGTCGCCGATTTTGAGCCCGGCGGTGATGGCACTGGTGGCCACCATCGCCCCGATCGGGAGGCCGGCCGCAAGACCCTTGGCTAGGGTCAGGATATCCGGAATCACTTCATACGCTTCGGCGGCGGTGAACGCGCCGCACCGGCCCACTCCGCACTGAATCTCGTCGAAAATCAGCACGGCGCCTTCGCGGTCGCAGGCAATCCGGGCCGCCCGAAGAAAGTCGGGCGAACAATCCCGGGCGCCGGCCATGCCCTGCACCGGCTCGACGATGACGGCGGCCACAGAGTCGTCGACCGCCGCGCCGATTGCCACCACGTCGTTGAACCCGACCTTCCGCGAGAGGGGCATGCCCGCCCTCCGGGCGCCGTCCTCATACTTGGCACCATCGGTCACCGCCAGCGTGGCAACGGTGCGACCATGCCAGCCGCCCGCGACGGATACGATCTGTTGGCGCCCGGTCACTTTGCGGGCGAGGACTAAGGCGTTCTCGTTGGCCTCCGCCCCGCTGTTGCAGAAGAACACCTTGGCCAGGGGGTCCGGACACCGGGATGCGATCGCCTCGGCCAACTCTTCCCGTCCGGCGTGGGGAATGACGGTGGAGTAGAAGATCAGCTTAGCGGCTTGGTCGGCGATGGCCCGAACCACTTCAGGGTGCGAATGCCCGGTGGCGGCTACCGCATGGCCGCCATAGGCGTCGAGCCATTTCTCCCCCTTGTCGTCGACGATCCACGACCCGTGGCCCGAGACGGCCCGAAGGGGGAACTGGGCGTAGACCGGGAGCAGCGCTCCCGTGGTTACGGCCGGCATCGAAGGATTCCTCGGATTCATGGTTAGTTGGGAAACGGCGCGGCAACGCGGAGGCCGGCCGTTTCGGGAAGACCAAGCGCCAAGTTCATTGCCTGCACCGCCTGGCCACCGGCGCCCTTGACCAAGTTGTCGATCGCCACGGTCACCGCTACTTCGCGACCGTCTGCGGTGGTGGCGACGTGGATCAAGGCGTCGTTTGATCCCACGACATGGGTCAGTTGCGGCGGCACGTCGAGCACCCGGACAAAGGGCCGGCCGAGGAACGCAGCCTTGGCACCGGCCACCAGATCGCTCCCAACCGGAGCCGTCAGGTGGGCGTGGACGGTGGCGTAGATGCCCCGGACAAACGGACCGGAGTGAGACAACAACCGCGGCGTGGCGTTCGGCCGGCCGGTCCACGCCCGCCACTGCTCGGTCATCTCGGCTTCGTGCCGGTGACCGAGCACCGAGTAGGCAAACACGTTGTGGGCCCGGGCCGGGTGATGGGTCGTGGGCTTCGGCTGGACGCCGCCACCGCTCGAGCCGGTGATGCCGTAGATCGCCGGTTCGCCTAACAACGGCGCCGTGCGAAGGACGTACAGGGCCAGCTGTGACGCGGTGGCGAAGCACCCGGGGGCGGCGATGGCGGTGGCGCCTTTGAGGGCGGTTCCCCGTATGTCGGCGAGGCCGTACTGAAACCTCGGAACCAGACTCGAGGCCGGGTGAGCGCCGTAGTACGCCGCGTAGAGGGCGCCGTCTTGGATTCGGAAATCGGCGGCTAGGTCGACGATCAGCCCGGCACCCTGATCGATCACGTCGCCCATGACCTTGGACGATTCGCCGTGTTCGAGGGCCAGAAACACTACGTCCATGCCGCGCGCCGCGTCGGCCGGTGTGGCGCTGGAGAACCGGGCGTCGGCCAAGTGAGCCAGCCCGGGGTGAGCGTCGCCTAACGGCTTGCCGGCTTGGCTTCGGCTGGTGGCCCGGACTTCCGTCACGTTGGGGTGCTGGAACAGGAGCCGGAGCAACTCGCCCCCGGCGTACCCGGCCGCCCCAATGACCGCAACCCGCATCAGGTGGCCGAAACCGGGGTGGCGGCGGCCATGGCGGCGCGGACCAGCGGCTCGATGCGGTCGACCAGGCCGTCGGCGTCGCGCAAGGCGTTGTGCGACGGTAGGTGCAGCGTGCCTTCGATGAAATCGCGGCCGACCTGGTTGTCGGTGGCCGGCCCGGTAAAGACCGCGATCGGCAACTTGAACCGGTCGCGGAACAACTCGACGGCGCCCCAACAGGCTACCGGGTCTGGAGCCGCCATCACGTGGGCCGCCGCCACACTCATCAACTGGCTATCGAGCAGGATGTCCTGGACACCGTATTCGCCCAAGATCCCGTCGCCCAGCTCGGCCACGATCACATCGGGCGACCCGGCTTGGCGGCTGCCGAGCCGATTGAGGAGCCCTTTGGCGACCCCCACAGTTTGGCCGGGATGGGTGCTGGCAATCCCGGCGTCGTTGAACGTGAGGGCGGCAATCGCGCCGGCATCGAGCATCGAGAGGGTGTCCCGCATCAGCGACACCCCGGTGAGCTTGGCGGCGCCGACCTTGAGCCCGCGACGGGACAACCCCCGGACCAGTTCGGTGGCGGCGACGGTCTTCCCGGAGTTCATGCAGGTGCCGGCGACGAACACGATCGGGGTATCGGTGGTGAGCGCGTCGGCGGCGGCGACGGCCCCGTCTCGGATCGTGGCGGGCCGGCCGATCCGGTCGCCAAGTTCCGGGAAGGTCAGTACGGCACCGAGCACTTCAGCTTTGAAGGGCGAGCCGATGTCTGGATTGACCGAGGTGCAGCGGCCCAGAATGCCGCCGAGGTTCAGGACATCGATGGTGTCGCCGACGGCAACCGTGGCCGGCACCTGACCCGCATAGCCTCGGAGGGCGCGGCGCGAGCCTAACGTGCCGGCCAGGACATCGCCGGCCCGAAGCGCCATCATCCGTCCGCTCGGGTCTTCGACCGTGTTGTAGCTCGACTTGTCGGTCAAGATCCGGACTGCGATGATCCGGCCTTCCTCGGCCACAATCTCGTCCCCCAAGATCACGTCGGGCGTGAGCCTGGCGTTTTTGGTCGACGAGGCGATCCGGTCGAGCCGGACTCGGGTGGTGCGGACCACGTCAGCCGCCTTTCGCGGCGACTTTGGCCGCGAGCAGTGAGGGAATGGCCCCAATCCGGGCAAAGGCTCGGGCTTCGTCGCCGGTCCAGAGCCGGTTCTCTTCGCCGTACGTGGCAACCGAGCGATCCATCAGCGAGAACGGGCTCCGGGTGCCGGTGACCATGAACCGGCCGGGCGCGAGCCTCACCCGAGTGTCGCCGGTGACCCGTTGCTGCGAGCTGGTGATCAACGCCTCGATGTCCCGGAGTGCCGGGTCGAAGTAGAGACCTTCGTGGAGACGGTCGCCGTAGAAGCGGGACAGGTGGTCTTTCCAGTAGCTCTGCCACTTGGTGAGGACCAGCTTTTCGAGATCGCGGTGGGCGGTGATCAGAATGATCGCGGCGCCGGCCTCGAACCCGATCCGGCCCTTGATGCCGAGTGCGGTTTCGCCGACATGGATATTATGGCCGATCCCGTAGGACTCAGCGGCGCGGCTCACGGCGGCAATCAGGTCGGCCGGAGTGAGCTTCTTCCCGTCGAGACTGACCGGAACGCCTTGCTCCCAGCCAACCACCAGGTCGCGCGGCGCCGGGGCGTCGGCGGGCGGATCGAGGAGCTCGGCCGGCGGGGCGGCCCAGGTGTCGTGGGTCCAGCCACCGCCCCAGGTGGTGCCCCAGAGACCTTTGTTGATGCTGAAGGCGCCGGCTTTCGGCGGCACCGGGAGCTTCCGGGCCTCGAGGTAGGCGATGGCCGCATCGCGGGAAAGCCCTTCGTCGCGGATCGGGGTGACGATCGTAAGCTCAGGCGCCAAGACCCGGAGCGCGATGTCGAACCGGACCTGATCGTTGCCGGCGCCGGTCGAGCCATGCGCCACCGACCCGGCCCCAATCCGGCGGGCGACATCAACGACGGAAATGGCTTGTTGGGTGCGTTCGGCGGCCACGCTCAAGGGATAGACCTCGCCCCGGAGCACGTTGCCTTGGATTAAGTAGCGGACGAAGCGTTCGAAGACGGCTTGGCGGGCGTCGATTTCATGGTGCTCGACGGCGCCGACGGCCATGGCTTGGCGGCGGATCTGGGCCAGTTCTTCAGGGCCGGCGCCGCCGGTGTTGACGTAGACGGTGTGGACGATGAAACCCTGGTCGGCGAGCCGGGGGACGCAGTAGCTGGTGTCGAGGCCGCCTGAGAAGGCGAGGGCGAGAGTCTTTTTGTGCATAATGCATAATTATGCAAGAAAGAGGCCTCGGACGCAAGGGAGCAACGACGGCGACATCTCCGGCTCTCTGATCATCGGAATTGCTCCGGGACGCCAGCGCAGGGGGAGCCTGACTGGACCGTCCGTGGGTTGATACTCGGATCAGGTTTCGGGGGTCAGCTCACGGTAGTGACTCGATCGCACCGCTCGGAAGCGAGGTTCGGACGACGCTGGCCCCCGATCGGATCGCGAAATACGCCCACCGGTTGCTCTTGTCAATCGCGAACGCCCGCGCCCCTAAGACATCGGGGAACTTGAGCCGACGCCTCGTTTGGCCGCTGCTATCGACCGCCAGCAACACGGCGGGCCGATCCGCGATCGAGTTCAGAAGCAGCCAGAGGATGCCTTCATCGAATGAAGCGTCCGACACGTAGCGGAGGGGGTACGTGCCCCGACCGTCATTCAGGAGCCCCGCTTTGGCGCTATCGACCGCCTCCTTCAGCACACTCGCCATTTCGGGCGCACCCAGCGGGACGGAGAGCACCCTGGTCCCATCGGGCCTAAACCGCTCCAGTCGCCCCTCGCCGTTCAAGACGAGCCACACGTCGCCATCGGGTTCCGCCACGGCCAAGACGCCGTTCCGAAACAGTGGAGGGATGATGCCCGCAACCAGCTGCTCCTTGGTGAGACGGGGGTTTACCATCCGCGGCACCGAGTCGAACGGCGTGCCATATCCGGCCGCGGGTTGGCCGAGCGAGTCGTATCGCCGCGCGAGGATTCCCTCGGAGCCGATCGTCGGTACCAGGAAGCCACCGTTACCGTCGATCGAAGTACTTCCCATCACTGCAACGCCGGGCAATCGGGCCACCCGTTGAAGTTGGCCGTCGAGCGTCAGAGTCTGGAGGCGAAGGTTGCCGATATCGGCGACGTAGAGGCGGTCGCCGGCAATCGCGAGGCTGCCTGGGTCGAGGAATTCTCCAGGCCCGCTCCCAGGCCGCCCGACGGTCAGGGGCGTGCCTTGCGCGGAGACCATGACGACCCGGCCCGCGGCGTCGAGGATCCCTAGAGAACCGTTCGGACCCATGGCGAGGTCGACGGGAAAGCTCAGCAGAGCAGACTCGGTCGTGATGACCTGGGTTACTCCAGAAACGCGTACTTCCTCCGCCGTACCTGGCCGAGTAGGCCCACATGCTGTCGTGGCCCCTGCGCCAATCAGAAGGACCGCGAGTGGACATCGTCCCATAGTGCTTAGTTTCCTCCGATGACGCTTCAATATGGTCGGTTCCGCCCCCCGGTACACGGCAGCCTGGTTCTCATCCTGGCGTGGTCGTGGCCAGAGGTACCCGCGTCCGGGCAGGAGGTCGCCCGCCATACCCTTGGCGCGCCAGTCGCGGTGGCCCCACGGGTCTTCGGCCACGTCAGCGGCCTGTTCGAACTGCCCGATCGACGGCTGGTCATCGCCGACGATCTGGCCCAATCGGTGTTCCTCGTTGACCTAACACAGGCGACAGCAGTTCAGCTCGGGAAGCAGGGTTCAGGGCCCGGGCGATACCAGTTTCCCCGCCGCCTCTTGCCGCTGGGAAGCGACAGCGTCGCCATCGAAGACGTGGGCAGCGGTTGGTTGCTCGTAGTGCGGGCCAACGGAACTCTCGGCGGCTCCGTCGGGTTTTCGACCCGCCCCGGGGGCAAACCGATGCCCGATGAACACCCGGTTGCGGGTGACACCTTGGGCCGCCTCTATGCGGTCGAAGACTCGTCCTTTACCCGGAAGGGCCCCCGGGCCGACTCCGCGCCAATCACCCGGTGGAAGGCAGGCACTGGCGTCCGCTCGACGGTCGGGTACCTACCCCAACTCCCGCCGGAGCCCGGGCCGAGTTTTCCGGGCAAGCCGCAGCGGGGGTTCGAGGTCCCGCCGCAATTGGCGGTCGGCGCCGACGGACGGATGGCGATCTATCGGGTCAGTCCATATTCGGCCGACCTGATCGGGCCAACCGGCAAACGGACCAACGGCAAACCGATTCCGTACCGACGGTATCGGATCGGCGCGGCGGATACGCTCATGTGGTACGAGGATCTCGCCCGCCCAAGACCCGCGGTTGCCATTACCCCAAGCGGCGCCCTCCAGGTCGATCTGTTTCCGTTCGGCCCATCCGGGCCGGTCATCTGGCCCCGATACCTGCCACCGTTCGAGGGCCGCGCCCGGTTTGCGCCGGCCGGGCTGTTGTGGATCCAGCGCTCCGTTCCGGCGGGCCGCCCGGCACTCCTCGACGTCGTTGACGGCAAGGGGCGGCTGGTGGCGCAAATCAGTGCCCCGCAAGGAAGCCGTCTGCTCGGCTTCGGGCGGTCGGGCGTCTTTCTCGCCTCACGGGAGCCCGGGCAACGGGAAGGAGTCAGGCTCTATCACGATCCCACCCGATAGAATCGAACTTC
>JAYVJS010000161.1:0-2019 GCA_043769075.1 Gemmatimonadota bacterium
GACCGCGAGCCATCGGCCGTCCGGGCTGAAGACCGGCCCGAGATACTCCCCGGGAATCGCCGACACCCGGCGAGCCGCGCCGCCCGTGGCCGCAACCACCCAAAGATGACCGCGGGCCGACTCATCCCAGGTCGTGAACGCCACCGACCGTCCGTCCCCCGACCAAGCGGGCGCAAACTGAAGTGTGGGCTCCATCGGTTCGGTCAAAGGCTTTGGCGCGCCGCCCGGGAGGTCCATGATCCAGACCCGGCCCGCCGCCACGAACGCCAGTCGCTTCCCGTCGGGCGACGAGGCCGGCCACTGAATGAATCGAACGTCGAGCGAGTCATCGTCGATCCGGATCCGACCTCGAACCGGCTCCGCCACGGTCCGGAGCACCCGGGCCTCGAATGGAATCGGGGTCAGGGTTCCAGTCGCCACGTCGAGTCGCTGAATCGTGCCGCCGACCGACAACACGATGGATCGGCCATCGGGCACCCAGGCGTATCCGGGAAACGGCCGGTAGGCGTACTGCGCGTTGATCTCGGTCAAGTCCTTGGTGGCGAGTGGCAGCAGGACCCGTTCTTCCCCGCTCGCCACATTTCGAAGCCAAAGCCCGGTGCTCGGCCGCATCCGACGGCCTCGCCACTCGAACGTCTGATCCGGCATTTCCCTGGAAAACGTCACCCACTTCCCGTCGGGCGACACTTTGGGCGTGGTCGCCGAGGGCTCGTTCCCGACGTCGGCCGCATAACCGCCGGCTTTGAGAGCGGCCCGAAACTCGGGCGAGGGCTCAGCCGGGCCCGGAACGCGGACCGTTTCCGAGCGGCCGGTGGCCAGCTCGCGCCGGACGATCCGGTACCCGGCGGTGAGCATTCCGAGCCCTTCGGCGATCGAGAAGGACACGTGATAGTAGAGATACCGGCCGTCGGGAGAAAAATGGGGCGAGTCCGGTTGGGTCAGGGGTTCGTTGACCAGTTGTTCCGGCCGGCCGCCGTCGAGCGGCAGCCGAAACAGGGTCCGGCTTTGGCGATGCCAACTGCGTCCAGGGGTCCGGTACAATCGAACTGCAACGAGGCTCTTGCCATCGGGCGCCCACGCGGGTTGGATGAACCGGGTGTCCGGGTCGCCGAACACGAGCCGTGGGTCGGTGCCGTCGGCGGCCATCGTCCAGATGGCCAGCTGGCCGTTCCGGTCCGACGCAAAGGCAATTCGCTTTCCGTCCGGGGAAATCGCCGGGTGAAAGTTGAGGGCGGGGCCGCTGTTCTGGGTCAGGGCCGTCGCGGTGCCGCCGCCAATCGGCATCCGGTAGACGTGGCCCAAGAGATCGAAGGCCAGCCACGCGGCGTCGGGGGCGACATCGACCGACATCCCGGTGCCCTCATCGGTCGTGAAATCAATGACCCGGGTCTCACCGCCTGGTGGAACCAAGGTGACTGAAGGGTCGATCGACCGGCCGGGCTGAGCACCGCACCCGAGCACGACGGGACCGAGGAGGAAGGCGGATCGGATGTTTGACATCTAGCTACGATAGCCCGACTACGTCTGCCCTGCAATGAAACGCCGCGTCGCCGGTGCTGCTATTTGAAGTTAGAGGTCAGGCGGTTCCGCCGCGCGGCGGCCTTTGCCAACTTGGGCGCCACCGGACGGGCCAGCCGATCGGACGGGTCGGCGCCGTAAAGGGCCCGGTACCAGAGCACCGAAAGGAAACCCGCCAACGCGGCGTCCGACGGCGCGACCGCGGCCACCAATCGGGTCACCTCGGGCACCTGAGCGGTAAACAGCTTTCGGGCCAGGTCATCGATCATCCCCCCGACCGCGTAGACCGCCAACTCGATCGTCGGCCGCTCCGTCGCCGACTCAGGAAACCGGCGGACCACAGAATCGGCAATCCGGCGATACCACTGGTGACTCGCCGTCGCGAACAAGGTGGCGAACTCCGGTTCATCGTCGGAGAGATCCAGCAAGCACTGCATCAAGCCGGCGTTGGCCCGCGCCCGGGTGATCCACTGGAGGTTGGCCTGATAGATGGTGGCATAG
>JAYVJS010000162.1:0-11244 GCA_043769075.1 Gemmatimonadota bacterium
CTCGACCAGTGCCAGGTCCGCGGCGGACGCGCTCGGCCCGAGGAGGTGCGACGCGGGGCTCCCGGGCGCCGCATGGAGGAGCAGGAACGTCAGGCTGACCACGCCGAGGATGACCAGCGGGGCCCGAATCATTCCGAAGATGAAGCCTTGCGGCATGATTGAATCTAAATTGCAGCCGTGCCGATTCGCGCCCTTGGTTTCCTTGTGCTGGTCCTGACCGGTTGCGGCCCCATCAAGGCCCGACGGGATGGCACGGTCGTTCTGGCGTCCGGGGCGGACCTCGAGAGCATGAACTCCGTCGTGACGTCGCATCCGCTGGCCAAGCAGGTCCAGCGGTACGCGTTGTTGACCACCCTGGTTCGGTACGACGGTAAACTCACGGTCGAACCGTATTTGGCTCGAAGCTGGGTCTGGTCGGACGATCACCGAGTGCTGACCTTCTCTTTGGTGACCGGGCTTCGGTGGCATGACGGCCAGCCGACGACCTCGCGCGATGTCGTCTTTACCCTCGAGACCGCTCGCGACTCGACCACCGGCTATCCCCGCCGAACCGACTTGGCCGGGCTTTTGGATGTGGTAGCGCTCAACGACAGCATGGTACGACTCCGCTTTACCGAGGCCCAAGAGCGAGTTCCGGACGTGTTGACGGACTTGGCCGTGGTACCATGGCACCTCCTCCGAGATGTCGTGCCGAGCCGGATGAGACGGGCGCGATGGAACGAGCATCCCATCGGCAACGGACCGTATCGGTTCGTGGCCCACGAGGCCAATCGGCGGTGGGTGTTCGAGGCCAATCCGGCCTTCCCGAGGTTGCTCGGCGGGCCGCCGGCTATCCAGCGCTTGGTGGTTGCCGTGGTTGATGAGCCGACCACCAAATTGGCAGCCCTGGTGTCGGGTGAACTCGATCTGGCGGGGATTCAACCGGCCCATGCGGAGTTCGTCCGCCGGGATGACCGTCTTCGGGTGGTCGACTACCCGCTCTTGTTCAGCTATGCGATCGTGTTCAACACTCGGCGGCCGCCGTTCAATGAACTGGCCGCCCGCCGGGCAATCGGATTGGCGATCGACCGGCTCGCGATCGTATCAGGGTACTTGTTCGGGTTTGGGGTGCCGGCGTCCGGGCCATTGCCGCCCGAGCTGGCGTCCGGCCCCGCCGTACCGCCTCTTTTCGCGCCCGGCCGGGGGCGGGCGTTGTTAGGCGACCGGCCCCGCAGGTTCGAGCTGCTGACGGTCGGGAGCGGCGAGGCGGCCATGGAGCAGATGATCCAGCAGCAGCTGGCTCGAATCGGCGTCACCGTCACGATCCGCCAAGTCGAGTTGTCGACGTTTCTTGCCCGGGTCAGGAGCGGCCATGATTTCGACGCCGCGGTCATGGGCGTGTCCGGCGACCTGCAGTTGGGGTATCTCCGGTCGCTGGCCGAGGTGGCCGGTCTGACCGGGGCCGCCCAGGGCCCCGGCCTAGTGGCGGCTTTTCGGGATTCGGTTCCCGCGACGTTTCTCTACCATGCCCGAGGGGTTCAAGGGATGAACCGACGGCTTGAGGGCGTCAGAATGGACATCCGGGGAGAGCTGGCGGGGCTCGCGAACTGGCGGCTCCGATAACGATCAGAAAATCCTTATCAGGGCAAACGGGGCATTCAGACCATCTCCAGGATCGCCGTTGACCTCAGGAACGGAAGCAAAATCAAGATTGAAGCCGGCGCCATCATTTGCTCGGGCGTGGATTTGATAGATAGCTCGGACTTCAACTGTATCCCTTCCTTCAACTCGATTTCCGGCGCCTCCGGTCAGGACATGCTCCAGTGGGTTTGACTCAATGTTTCCTACGGTTGATGCCGAGTAGGACCGAGCGCTGGCGGACTCGGCGACAATCGACTGGTCGACGAAGTTGATGGTGTTGCCCGAGATTACGTTGTATTCCAGTCTGAGAATGACTCTGAAGACCGCCGTCCCTGGGGCATCAAAGAAATGGCTGGGCTTACGAGCGGTCAGTGCAAAGCCGCCTTGAGGCATGAAACCGGCACTCGCGCTAAAATTCCCGTTGCGCGGGGCGCGGAATCTAAACTTGTGCGCTACCGTGAGATTGAATACCACATCCTCCATCGGTCCATCCCCGGCTCGGCCAGTGCAGGCGAAGCGCACGTTGTTAATGGCGTTGGATCGCGGATCAACGGTGGGCCTGGTGGTGAACGCAAACCTGCTGTTGCGACCCACCAGGAGGTCGTCTGGACCGATCACGATATTCGTTTGAAAGGCCCGGAGCTCGACTTGGGCTGTCATTGGTCGGTCCCCCCCTGCTTCGTCCCTTCAAACGCAGCCTCGATCTTCGTTCGTAGGGGCCCCCGCCCCCGAGTCCGGGCGGCCCGCAGTTCTCCCAGCCGCTTCAAGTGCTGCCCGGCTTCTGCCTGCGCGAGTTCATAGTCCGCCTCTGCTCGTCGCACCAACTCCTCCCTGGTGACGCCAAGGAGTTCGAGCAACTTCTTCTCAAGTTCCCGGTTGGCGGCCAGTGCCTTCTGTCCCCGCTTGGCTTGGATCTCGAGAAGCTCCCCTCTCATCCTCAGCCTTTCGTCGCCACCCTCAGTGCTGTTCGTAGCATCCGCCATGTTCGCTCCTCCCAAAGGTGTCCCACCGGTATGACTGCCAAGGCTGCCCGTTGAGAGAGAACCTTAGCCGCGGTGCCATTCGTCGGCGAAAGCACGTACCTGGTGCACGACGTCCAGCATTCGTTTCCCCTGAGGTGTGAATCGGTACTCGACCCGAGGGGGGATCTCCGAGAAGGTATCCCGAACGATCAGCCCGAACCGTTCCAGTTTGTGGATCCGTTCGTTCAGGACCTTGGTCGTCAATCCGGGGAGCTCTTTCTCGAGCCGCCCGGGTCGGTTGACCCCTCGGGCGATACCGTCGAGGATCGCGAGAGTCCATTTGCAGCCGAGGATGTCCGCGACTCGGTCGAATACTTCGGAGGTGGTTGGTGGCGTGGGTTCGGCCATCGGTCGGTTTCCAAACGGTAACCCAGCTTACAGGGAGGGCCTGCTCCTCTATACTGGAACCTCGCCAAGCGTTGGGCTTGGCACAAGCCTAGGGGGTTTATGCGGACGAGTCATATAGTAGTGGTACTGACGCTAGGTCTCACGTCGCTGGGTTCGGCTCAGGCAAAGAGTCTCCACGCTCGCCTCGGCGGACAGCCGGCAATCGAGGCCGTGGTGGCCGACTTTGCGGCCCGCGCGCTCGCGGACCAGCGGATCAACAAGAAGTTTGCCCGAACCGACGCCGACCGGCTGGGCAAGATGCTGGTCGCCATGGTCTGCAAGGTGACCGGTGGTCCCTGCGAATACCCGGGCCGAAGCATGAAGGTGACCCACACGAAGATGGGCGTCACCGAAGGAGAGTTCAACGCGTTGGTGGAGGACCTGGTCGCGACCCTCGACAAGTTTAAGGTTCCGGCTCAGGAAAAGAGTGAGCTGCTCGCGATTCTCGGTGCCACCAAGGGCGACATCGTGGAGGTCAAGGGAACCGCGACTGGTACGCCGCTCCCGACGGAGTACGTTCCCTGGAAGCGACCACCTCGTTGATTCGAGGGATCCAGCCCTCGATCTATTTCGGGCGCGCGTTGAACGTCTTGTTCATGATCATCCACTTGCCGTCAATCTTGAGCAAGGTGAAGTAGTCAATGAAGTAGGTCGTTGGGTAGTCGAGCTCGACTTTTCCGATCGCGGCGTCGCCGGTCACGTCGACGCTCACGATGCGCCGCTTCCGCTGCGCTTCGTCGGGCGCCGGCTTGCCGGTCGCACCCGAGATGTACTCCTCTGACGTTCGCGTCGTGTACTTGCCGGCGCGATTGAACGTAAGCTTGGATTCGGGGTGGAAGACCTGCCGAAAGTGTGCTCCATCGCCGGTCGCATGACCCAGCAGATAGTGCTCCAACGCCGCGCGTACCTCGACTTCGTCGGCCGACTGCCGAACGAACGCCGCCGACCCCAACGTGATGGCGGCAAGCCCGAGTAGGGCCAAGTGTTTCTTGCCGAGCATGTTTTCCCTCCTCACAACGAAGTGTAGATGGTCCTCGGCAATATATCCCGATCCTCGGGATGCATCCAAACCACGGCCTTGATGGCCGAGCCTTGTCATCTCCTCAAACTTCTGTAGATTGGTAACCATGTGCCGTCGGTGGGTTTCTGGTCTGCGTCGGATGGTGGCGACGTTGGTGCTCCTCTCTGGAGCCGTGCCAACGGTTCTTGAGGTACTCACTCACCGGAACGATGACGCTGCTGCCGTCCACATTGAGGCCGCGTCTGTTGTCCACCACCTTGATCATTGTGTTGCGGCCGTTCCATTCGCGACCCAGGCCGCGGCTACCGTCCCGTCTCCAGTCTTCGCCCCCCTCGGCGATCCGACGTCGGTCCCCTGCTTTTTCACGCTTGACCCCGTTGCCTCGGCTCGAACCTGGGCCACCCAATCCCGCGCCCCTCCCCGCGTTAGCTAGCCCGAACCAGCTACAAATCCCGTTAGGCCTGTAGTCCGCTGGTGAGTAGTGGGCGTCATTTGCCCACTCTGGAGCTTGCTAGAATGAAGTCATCCCGTTGTGCCGCCTTTGCCGCGGCCCTCGTTGGCGTCGTTGGCGCCGGATCGGTCGCGTCAGCTCAGGACCGTCACGCCGACCACGCGACTCGTCGGTTGGCCGGTCGAGTACTCGAACTCGCGTCGAAACGGCCGGTTCGGGGTGCGGCTGTGGTGATCGGGGAGCCCTCGATGACCACGGTATCGGACCAACAGGGCTACTTCATTCTCCAGGGCCTCCCGGCCCGAAAACTCCGGATCAGCGTCCGCGCCATCGGATATGGGCCGGTGACCGAGACTATCGATTTCTCCGAGACCGACCGCGACGTGGTCGTCGCCCTCGAGCCCCGGGTCACCACGCTGGATAGCCTGGTGGTCAGCGGGCGGTCTGCCGACGCGGAACTGCGCCAGGACCGGGCCCAGAGCCGGCTCAACGCGGACGATCTGGCGCGGCAGCGAGGGCAGACGTTGGGTGAGACCCTCAAGGACCTCCCTGGGGTAGCGGTGATTCAATATGGCCCGAGCATCGCCAAGCCGGTGGTTCGCGGCCTCCATTCGCAGCGGATCGCGGTCATGAACGGGGCCGTTCCTCAGGAAGGCCAGCAGTGGGGCGCCGAGCACGCCCCCGAGATTGACGCGTTTGCAGCCAACGAGATCGAGGTCATTCGGGGTGCCGGCGGCGTGCTGTACGGTTCCAACGCCATCGGCGGTGTCGTTCGGGTCCTTCCGCGCCCTTTGCCAACGTCGGGGCGATGGGGTGGGGAACTGCAGACCAACGTTTTTGCCAACAACCGGCAGGGCGCGGCCTCGCTCCTGTTTGAGGGGGCCGGGCTCACCCTTCCGCTCCTTCGGCAGGTGTCCTGGCGAGTCCAAGGGACCTATCGCCGCGGGGGTGATGCTCGCACGCCGGATTACTTCCTGCCGAACACCGGCTTCGAGGAAACCAACTGGAGTGCCGCCCTCGGGATGACCCGGCGATGGGGAAGCTCGGAGATCGACTACAGCCACTTCGGCACCAACCTCGGGATGTATCGCGGGGCCCATGTCGGGAACCTCAATGATTTGGAGCGGGCCATGGCGAACCCGGTCACGGCCAATACGTTCAGCTATCGGATCACCCGGCCCGATCAAGTCGTCAAGCACGACCTGGTCTCCTGGCGGACCCGGCTTGGGCTGAGCGACGGGGCCCAGCTACACGTCGACTATGGCTATCAGTACAACAGTCGCAATGAGTACGACAGCCGCGGCTTCGCCGCGTCGAATCCGCGCCCGGCATTCGGGCTTCGTTTGATCACCCATTCGATTGAAGTGAAGTTGAATCATGCCTCGACCGGCGGGTTCGCCGGGACAGTCGGCATTGCGGGTCTCCGGCAGGGCAATCTTTCGCCGGGCCGGTCGTTTCTGATTCCGCAGTACCGCCTCCATACCGCCGGACTTTTCGGACTGGAGCAGTGGACCAGCGGCCGATGGACATTGAGCGCGGGGGCTCGCTTCGACTATCGGTGGCAGCGCGCATTCCAGTTCGGGGCGCCGGTGGTCATCAGTCCCGACGACACCAGCGCATACCATGGGCTTTCAGGTAGCCTCGCGGCGACGTATCGGCTGGCCGAGGGGTGGTCTCTGGCGGCGACGGTGGGGCGGATGTGGCGGGCGCCTAACGTCAGCGAGCGGTTTAGCCAAGGGGTCCATCACGGCACCGCCCAGTACGAGATCGGTGATAGCAGCTTGGCCTCCGAACGAACGTTGGCGATCGACGCCACGTTGCGCCACGTCGGGGCCCGTACCCGGATGGAAGTATCGGCCTATTCCAACCGGATTGACGACTACATCTATCTCCGGCCCCGAGCCCCGATCCAGACCGTGCGGGGTGCCTATCCAGCCTATCAGTATGAGAGTACCGACGCCAAGCTCCGCGGCCTCGAGGCGTCGGTTCAGTTCGATCCATCTTCGAGTCTGTCGTTCTACGCCAGCGGTACCCTGGTCCGAGGGGTGGATCGCTCGACCGGTGAGGCGTTGTTCGACATTCCGGCCGACCGCCTCTCGTTATCGGCCCGGGTCTACGGTCCTCGGGGTGGCCGGATTCTCGACCCCTACCTGGAGTTGGGGACCACCTTGGTCCGTCATCAAGACCGGGTGCCTTCGACCACAGTCTACCGCCTCCCGACTGACGGGTACGGCCTGGTCAGCCTGGAGATTGGGGCCCGGGAAGTCCGGCTCCTTGGCCAAAAGCTCGAAGTGAACGTCACCGCCAAGAATCTCTTCGACCACCGCTACCGGGACTACCTAAGCCGCTATCGCCTCTACGTCGACGACGTTGGGCGCGACGTGATCGTCAGAGTTCGCACAACCTTCGGCCGGCGCCATCGCTAGCCGGTAATCCTCATCCATCGTCCTACTCAAGGAGTACCGCATGTTCCGACCCATTCCTCTAGTCTACGTTGCCGCCCTAGCGGCCGGCGCTACCCTGTTCCTCGGTGCTTGCGGGGACAGTCCCGGTGAGCCGATTCCCGGGGGTGGTGATCCCGAGAACATTTCCCGGGTTACCGTGACCCTGACCGGCGGTGGGGCCACCCTCACCTCGTTTCGGGTCGACCCGGATGGGACCCAGCTTCCCCAGCCGGTCGGTCCGGCGCAAGGTGTCCTCGCCCTGAAAAGAGGAACCACTTACAATGGCGCGGTTGGCCTGCTGAATGATCTCGATCCTGCCAAGGTGATCAACATCATCGAGGAAGTAACCGAGGAGGCCAATTTCCATCGGTTCTTCTACGAGTTGACCTGCGCCGGGGTGACGGTGCCGGCGTCGAGTCTCAACCAGGACACCCAAACGCCGCCCCAACCGCTTGGAACCACCTTCCAAGTGGTGGTCAATGCCGAGGCCCCGACGAGTGCCGGATGTACCCTCCGGGTTCAACTGCGCCATTTCGA
The DNA here is from genome assembly GCA_043769075.1 of Gemmatimonadota bacterium. GTDB lineage: Bacteria > Gemmatimonadota > Gemmatimonadetes > Gemmatimonadales > GWC2-71-9 > SHZU01. The sequence continues at coordinate 7,483 of JAYVJS010000162.1, forward strand.
AACCGACAAGGGTGATGGGGCCGGGACCAACTTTGAAACCGACCTCGATATCGAGTTCCCGGTCACGGTTACTCCGTAGCCTTGGGCACTTTGTTTGCCCGTCTGGTACGCCTCGATGCCCCAGGGTCGGATCGCTGGGGCATCGCGGCGTCGCTGCTGTGCGCCGTTCACTGCGCCCTGATTCCGGTGCTCGGCCTTTCGCTGCCGCTCTTGGGTCTGACGTGGCTCAAGGCGGACGCTACCGGCGTGACTCTGATAGCGGTGTCGGCGGCCACGGCACTTATTGCGTTGCGCCGGGGCTTCCGGGCTCATCAACGACACCTTCCAATCGCACTCGGGATCGTGGGTCTCGGCGGCCTCTTAGTGGCTGAGGTCATCGACGGCAACCATGCCCGGATCGGTCTGATGTCGAGTCTGGCAGGGAGCACCGCCTTGGTCTTGGCCCATACTCTAAACATCCGGCTCTGCCGCGGCTGCCCGAGACATTCAAACGCCCCCGAGACCTGATGGAGCCGGGGTCCGCCCGATCAAATGGCACCACCGAACCCCTTGAATTGGCCCTGGTAAAGGGGCCGCTTGATCGACAGGTTCGTTTGACCGAGGGACATCTGCTTCCCCTCAGACGTTACCTCAAGCGGGGGTCGAATGAAAATCCAGAACCTGTGGTGCACGACTGTTCCGGCGATCGGCGTCTGCTTGGCCTCGCTCCACCCGAATCCAGTCGTGGCCGTTGGGCCGCGCGGGGCACGAACCATCGACGTGAAGCACGTCGCCATCGATCTGCGCTTCGACTGGCCTCACCGCCAAGCCTTTGGAACCGCCGCCATCACTCTGGCGCCCCTGCGCGCCGCCCGGACGATCACCCTCGACGCCGGTATGCTGACGATCCAGTCGATTGCTCTGACCAACGGACCGCCGCTGGCGTTCTCCTATGACGGTGGAGACAAGAACGATGGCCTGGTCATCACCCTCGACCGGATTCACCCGGCCGGTACCGATCTCACCATCCGGATCACCTATCGGACCAACTGGGTCAATGAGTCGGATCCCAACAATCTCGCGGGAAGCGACGGCAAGGGAATCAGACTTTTCGCACCCACCTCGACCGAGCCGGTCAAGCGGCGGCAGATCTGGTCGCAAGGGTTTCCCGAATCCAACCGGTACTGGTTTCCCGGCTCCGATCGGCCCGACGACCTGAGAACCACGGAATTCACAGCCACCGTTGCGCCGCCGTTGCAAGTGATTTCCAACGGCCGTCTGATCAACACCACAACCAACCCCGATGGCACTCAATCGTTTCGCTGGCGCATGGACCACCCCTACCAGAACCACCTAACGTCGTTCGTGGTCGGCGAATTCACAGATGTTCGGCAGGATCACGGCGGAACTCCGCTTCACAGCCTCGGCTATCCCGACGAGGCCGACGCCGTGGCGGCCACCGTGGTGCGGCTGCCCGACATGGTTCGCTTTTTTGCCGACCAGACCGGCGTGCCGTATCCGTTCGCGAGCTACTCCCAGGTCTTTGTCCAGGACGTTCCCTGGGGCACCGGCAACGCGACCGCGACGACGCTGACCGAGAACATGGTCGACGATGCCCGAACCCACGCCGATTGGCGCTACCTCTGGGACGGCTTGGAGGCCGAGGCCGTCGCGAGCCAGTGGTTCGGGGTCTCGCTGGCGGCGCGGAGTTGGAGCGACGTGTGGCTCGCGCGAGGCTTCGCCCACTACTTCGACGGACTCTACAACGAACACGTGAATGGCCGGGCGGAATTTCTGTGGTGGCACCTCTTCGGAGACCAGTCGACCAACCTGGGCGATTGGAACGCCGGGGTCCGCCACCCGGTGGTGACCACCGATCCAGCGAATGCTCTGGCTTTTGCGACCGACAACGTACCCTATGCCCGAGGTGCATTGGTGCTCCACATGCTCCGGAAACACCTCGGCGAAACCAAGTGGCAGGAGGCCATCAAACGGTACGTCGGGGCGCATTCCGGCCGGCTGGTGACAACCGCCGATCTCCAGACCGCGGTCGAGGCGGTGAGCGGCGAGTCGTTAGCATGGTTCTTCGACCAGTGGCTTTACGGGATCGGCCATCCGGTCTTTCAGGTCACCAAGACTTACAATGCCTCGACCCGTCGTTTGACAATCAAGGTCCGGCAAACCCAGCGGCGAGACCCGAAGAGTGAGTACGCCCAGGTTCAGTTTTTTCGAGGCAAGGTCGACATCGAGGTTGACGACCGCGTCGTCCCGATGTGGCTCGAGCCGAAGGCGGAGAATGTATTCGTCGTGCCATCGCCGGAACCGCCGAAATTGGTCCACTTCGATTTCGAGAGCACCTGGATCAAAGAGATCACGTTCTCGAAACCGCTCGATGAACTGCTCTATCAGGTCCAGAACGACCGAGACGTCTTGGGCCGGCGATGGGCCATGGCCCAAGTGGTCAACCTGGGGACCAGTGACTCGGCCTCGGCAGGGGCCAAAGCAAAGATCGCGGCCGCCCTCCGGGAGGTGATGCTGGGGGACTCGTACTGGCGGGTACGGGCGGCGGCCATCGGCCAACTCCAACGCCTGCTCGTTCCCGCCAACTCGACCCAGCCGGCGGCGTTGGACGAAGCAACCACGTCGGCACTGATCTCTGTTATCGAGCGAGACAGGTCCTGGGTTCGGTCCGGCGCGATTGGACTCCTCGGCATGACTCGGGATCCGAAGTACGCCGACCTCTATCTTGCGGGGTTCACTGAAGAAAGTCATCCGGTCATCAACGCCGCCGCCGCGGCGCTCGGCAAGAGCAAGAGCCCGAAGGCCTTTCAAGCACTCTCCGACCTGATCAAGGTCCCGTCGTGGAAGGGGGAGAATATCCTCAGTGGTCTCCTGGGCCTGAAAGAGCTGGGCGACCCTCGCGGCGCTGAGGCCGGCCTCAACGCACTCCAGGACCAAACTTCCCATCGGTGGACCTTGGCGACCTCCATTTGGGACTATCGGATGGCCGGAGCCGAGACGATGGCGGCGCTGGGCCAAGGCGCCCGGGCCTATCCGATCATTCGGCAGCGGTTCGACCGGGCCGTAGCCGAAGACGATATCAACGACATCTTCAGCAACGTGTTGCTGTTGATTGCGATCGCCGATTCCCGAGGCCTGGCGGTGTTTGACGGACTCAAGGCAAAGTTCAAGGCCGATGCCAACGCCATGTCGGCGATCGCGAGCTACGAAAGTCAGCTGAAGGCCGCGATCAAGGCACCGTGAAGTCCTGAAACGGCTTGATGGCTTAGTGCGTCGGTGGTATTCTGACCCAATGATCCCTGATCAGCCGGTCAGCCGGCTTCTTTCCAGCTTCGCCGCTCGGGCCCGATTTGCGGATCTACCGCCCTCGGTGGTGGCCGACACCCGCCGATCGGTGCTCGACTGGCTCGGCTCAGCGCTGGCCGGTTCCCTTGAACAGCCGGCCCGGATGACCCAACGGGTCGTGGCCACCTTCGGCCGGTCCGACGAAGCAACGATGTTCAGCGCGGCCCGGGCCTCTGCGGCGGGAGCGGCGCTGGCCAACGGAGTAGCCTCCCACATCCTCGAACTCGATGACGTCCATAAAGGGTCCACCCTCCATGCCGCGGCTCCGATCATTCCGGCGGCGCTTGCGGTGGCCGAACGCGAGCATCGGTGCGGCCCGGCGTTTCTTCTGGCTGTAGCGTTAGGATACGATGCCGCCTTCCGGATTGGCGAAGCCGTCAACCCGAGCCACTATCGATTCTGGCACCCGACCGGCAC
>JAYVJS010000163.1:0-3899 GCA_043769075.1 Gemmatimonadota bacterium
CCCGCACCGGGCGCGAACGGAAACGGGCGACTCCGGCGAGCCGGCAAGAGGCGCCCGGATACCCGGGTAGATCTCGACCGCCTGGACGTCGCTCGGGGCGACATCGGAAAGGGAGAGAGTAGCAGATACCTCGAGACCGTTGAGCGACACCAACGGGGAACATCGGTTGCTCACTCGGCTTGCGCTGGAGACATCGAGGTATTGAGGAGGAGACGGAACAAAGTACCACGACGGCGTCGGCTCGGGCGACGAAGGCGGTGCGCCGGCACCAGGGCTCGGCGGGGGAGCCTCCCCGTAGGGTTGCACGGGAACAGCCCCAAGGGCGGCGGACACCAACGGCGTTTGGGCCGGTGGAGCCGCCGCCACGGAAGTCGGTTGGAAGGCCAAGGCCTCCTGGCCCGTCAAAAACCGGCCGTGATTCGCCGCCCGCGATTGCCAGACATAGTCCTGGATTTGGCCTGGGACGAGACTCCCCGAGGGCGATGCCTCCGATGGTCCCGAAACCATCGTGAGGCGAACCACTCCTGAGTCTCGCCTCCGAACGCGGCCGTTCAGTTGGACCGGCCGAAGCCCCTCTCGACGGGCCACCAGCCAGAAGCCCGACCCCTTGGGTTGCTCGACCCGGAACTCTCCATCCGGACCGGTCGTGACCGACTGCGTGAGGCCTCGGAGCTGCACTTCGACGCCAGGGAGCCCCCGGCCTGACGAATCGCTCACCACCCCGCGGATTACGGCGGATTGGGCGCGGAGCACCGGGCCCCCTCCGACCATGGCCACCACCAACGCTCCCAATCCGGCCGAACGGACGATTCGCATCAGTGCACTCCTCAGCTGGCCGCCAAACCCCTATCGAAGGTAGGAAACGCCCCCCTTAGTCGCCAGCCTTTCGACGGAAGGGAGCCGGAACCGAGAGTAGAAGAGCGCGATCAAACCGGCCAAATCACTGGTCAGCGCAGGACCTGGACCTCTGGCGCCGAGCGGGCCCTCAGTCAACATTTGAGGGGTGCTTGCCCCCGCTGACCGCCGCCGCCTCGGACTCCGAACCGTCGCCCTTTTAGAAGCCGCCAAAGGCCTGCTCGTCTTAACCGCCGGGTCGGGATTGCTCCTGCTGGTGAACCAAGACGTCGAGGCCGTGGCCGAGCGGCTCCTCGCGCATTTGCATCTGAATCCCGCCCATCACTACCCCAAGATCTTCCTCGAACTCGCCGTCAGCGCCACCCCGGGCCGACTCCGGTTGATCGCCTTGGGGGCCCTGCTCTATTCGGCGATCCGGCTGACGGAAGCTGGCGGACTCTGGTATGCGAAGCGGTGGGCGGAATGGTTGGGGGTTCTGACCGGGCTCGTCTACGTGCCGTTCGAAGTCTTCGCGTTGGTCCGCCGACTCAGTATTGGACCGGCCGTGGCTCTAGCGGCCAACCTCGCGATCGTCGGGTACCTGGCCTGGACACTCCGGCGGCGACCGCCGATCGAGCCTCCGGGACGGTGAATCGAATCGTCGCGTTAGGGTCTGCCGCGTCGTTGAAAAAACGTTGACAATTACAACAAGACGCTGTAACCTCTCTGGACCATGACGCTTGCCATCCTGACCCCGATCACGATCGTCGTCACCCCGCCGCCCTGGCTCCCGTTTCGGTCCGTCGGGCAACACATCTACCTCGAGGCCACCGCCAACGACGCACCGGTCTGGTTGCTACTCGACACCGGGGCTACCGCCTCATTCCTCGACACGGCCGCCACCCGGCGGGCCCACCCGTCTGGCGATCCGTCGAAGCTGGAACCGATCAGGCTCCGGATCGCCGGCCGGCCGTATGGCCGCCACCGGTTTGCACCGTTCCCGCTTGGGTTCTCCGAGTTCGACGGCCAAACAGTCGACGGGCTGCTTGGTTACGACTTCCTCCAGAACTTTGCGGTCGAAATCGACTACCTGGGCCGGCGGCTCCGGTTCCACCCCAAGGCCACCTACACGATGCCGGCGGGTTTCGTCTCGATCCCACTCCACCTCCTCGAAGACGACTCTGGCGGCAAGTTGCCGCTGGCCACCATTCGGGTGACCACCGCCGACGGAGACACCGCGTCGGGGGATTTCATCATCGATACGGGGGCGCGAGGCGTCGCGGTCCTCGCGACGCCGTTCGGGAAGACCAAGGCCTGGTTCGATCCTGCCGCGCCTCGATGGACACCGTTGGTCGGCAGTGGATCCTTGGTGAAGAACCTCCGCCTGCCCGTGGGTCGGGTTCGGGACCTGCAGATCGGCCCGTTCATCCTCATTGCGCCGGTGATTGGCGTGGCGCAAGACACTACCGGAATCCTCAGCGCGACGGAGTTTTCCGGAATCGTCGCAGGAGAGCTGTTGAGCCGGTTCCGAGTGGTGTTTGACTACGGCCAAAGCCGGCTCGGCCTCGCGCCTAACAGAACCTACGGGCTTCGGTTCGACTTCGATCACTGCGGATGCACCCTGGTCGCCGACCACCAGTCGGTTCGGGTGGCGGACGTGCTCCCGGCCTCTCCCGCCGCGGAGGCGGGCCTGGCGGTCGGCGATCGGCTGGCCCGGGCCGATGGAGCGGTAGTGAGGCCATCCCAACTCGATGCGGTGCGGGCCACTTTCCGAACGAAAACGACCCGTCGGTTAACGATCCGCCGGGGAGCCCAACTTCTGGCGATTACGCTCCGGCTGCGGCCCCTGATCTAGCCGACGGTCCCGTAGCCGGCGAGGAGGGGTGACGCCCCTCCAGGGGCAGGTCTCTCAAGAAGAACGCCGCCAACTCCGCTCGGCCCCCGACGCCGGCCTTTTCGTAGCAGGCCACAGCGTGCTGCCGGACCGTCCGCTCACTCCGGCCGCTGGCTGAGGCAATTTCCTTGTGACTCCGGCCCTTGAGCAGCGCCACGGCCACCTCACGTTCCGCCGGCGTGAGACTCCAGGTGTCGAGCTGCCGGTCGATTGCCACCGCGAGCCCGGACAATGCCTGCTCGGCGTTCCGACGCCACCCATCCCGCTCAGCCTGACGCTCTGCCACCAGGCCCTGAAGCCGAGTCGCCGCCAGCTCCGCCCGGCGGCGGCCCCGCCACAGCCAGGCCGCGGCCGATAAAGCCGCTAGGATAAGGAGTACTTCATAGAGGACGTGAGCCGAACGCCAGTTGGTCGGCGCGTCCAGCACCAGATCCAAGGCCCCGCCGAAGGCGATAACCACCAACATCATCACCAGCGGGCGATCCAACCTGCTTGGCAACTCGTCCTCAATCATCCAGGGACCTCCGTCATCCGTCGGATGCAACCGCCCATCTCGCTGTCACGCCCGAACGGGCGGATGTCGGATGGTGGACGCCGACGCCAGCCACTAACGTGGCAGCGAGGTCAGGCAAACGCCACCCTGTCAAGGAGGTTACATGTTACCGAATCCGCTCCACCCTGCAATCGTCCATTTCCCGATTGTCTTGGCCGTCCTGCTGCCAATCGCCGCCGTGGTCGCGCTCTGGGCGATCCGGCGCGGAGCCAAACCGACCCAAGCCTGGTTGATTCCCGCCGGCCTCGCCATGGCGCTCGCCCTTTCTGCCTGGGCAGCCGTCGAAACTGGGGAAGACCAGGAGGATCGAGTCGAAAACGTGGTATCGGAAAGCGTCCTTGATACTCACGCCGAGGCGGCCGAACGGTTCCTGCTGCTGTCCGTGGCCATGGCCGGACTCGCCGCGGCTGGCTTACTCCGCAACCAGGTCGGGGCGGCAGCCCGCTTGGTAAGTGTCCTCGCTGCCGGGGGGCTGATGGCTGCCGGTTATCAGGTCGGCCATACCGGCGGCGGCCTGGTCTACGAGCACGGGGCTGCGGCGGCCTACGTAGGGCCGGCCGGCCCGAGCCGGGCCGACCGTGGAAAGGACGATGGAGTCGTTCCGATAGACCGGTCGGC
>JAYVJS010000164.1:0-3498 GCA_043769075.1 Gemmatimonadota bacterium
CCGATGATCTTGCTGTTGAGGAAATACTCTCCCTTGTGGATGATGACGAGGAAGGCCAAGGCCAGGAGCGCCGTTCGGGGCGCGAGGGTGAACCCCACGCTCACGATCAGAACGTTGCTCATCAGATTGCCCGCGATCGGCAGGAGGCCGAACAGGAACGTCAACCCGATCAACACTGGGGCGTAGGGGAATCCGTTCCACAGCAGGAACAGGGAGGTCAGCCCGGCGTTGATCGCGGAGATGACCAGCTGGGCGCCCATCACGGTTTTGAAACTCTGGTAAAAGGTCCGGAAACGGGCCACGACCTCAATAAACGTCTGCGAATAGAGGTTGTCCTGGCCGGTGACCGGATCGGCATCGGGCTCGACCTTCCGGTTGAGGAACAGACTCACGGAGACCACGGTGCCGATCAGGAATAGGACCACGGCCCGAAGCGCTTCGCCGGCATATTTTCCGATGCTGGCTAGCTTGCCTTGGACGAAGCCGACCGCGTCGGCCTTGAGGGCCTCGTAGTTGTATCCTTCGGGCAGCTCGATACCTCGGCTATCGGCAAAGGCCAGCACCCGCGGAATAGCCTCCTCGGCGATCCGGGGCACGGCGACGGTCGCCGTCCGGCCGAACACGAAAAATCCGTACCCGAGGCCGGCAAGCATGAGCCCGAATAGAATCACGGCGACGGGTTTGCGGCCGCCGATGGTAAACCGCTCGAGGGCGAAGTAGCCGAACAGGCCGGTCAGGAGTAGGACGGTCAGGTCGAGCCAGCCGACCAAGACAAGCCCAATGGCCATGAAGGCGAACGAAATCCGTTTCGGCTGCTGGGCAAACGCGAGTGCTGAGGCGGGAATGGTCACGCCTCGAAGGTACCAAAAGAGACGAGTCATCGCCATCACAATTTCGAAAGGAGTTCCCGGAATGAGCCCGTTGCTTCGATTCGCCGTGGTTGTCGCCTTGGGCGTGCCGGCCATCCTCCCCGCCCAGGCGGGACTCGACACCGTCCAGATCCGGACCCAAACGTTGGCCACCGGCGTTTATGCGCTCTTTGGGTCCGGCGGGAACATTGGGCTCGCCGTCGGTGAGGACGCCGTCTTCGTGATCGACGATCAGTTTGCTCCGCTGACCCCGAAGATCCTCGCGGCGATCGCGGCGCTGACGCCGAAGCCGGTCAAGTTCGTGGTCAACACCCACTGGCATTTCGACCACACCGGCGGAAACGAAAACCTCGGGAAGGCCGGCGCCTTGATCGTGGCCCACGACAATGTCCGCAAGCGGATGTCGACCGACCAGTTCATCGAAGCGATCAATCGGCGGGAGCCCGCCGCGCCCAAGGACGCCCTACCAGTGGTCACCTTCGCCGATGCCGTGACATTTCACGTGAACGGCGACGATATCGCGGTGACCCATGTGCCGGCCGCTCACACCGACGGCGATGCCCTGGTCTATTTCACCAAGGCAAATGTCCTCCACATGGGCGATGTCTTCAACATGGCGGGGCTCCCGTTCGTCGATCGGTCGAGCGGGGGGTCAATCCACGGTGTGATTGGCGCAGCCGAGCGGGTGCTTGGCTTCGTCAATGCCGGCACCAAGTTCGTGCCGGGGCACGGCCGAGTGGTCGGGCGGACCGAGTTGGAGGCCTGGCATCGGATGCTGGTGTCGCTCCGCGACCAGGTGAAGGCCCAGATCGCGGCGGGGAAAACGGTGGAGCAGGTCCTCGCGGCCAAGCTCACCGAGTCCTATGCCAAGGATTGGCCCGGCGGGCATGAGCGATTCATCAGGGTCGCCTACCAAGAATTGTCGGGCAAGTAGCGGCCACCCCGCGGCAGCCGGCGGTAGCAACCGGCTACTCCACTCTATGCTTTCCGAGATAGTCGATCGCCGCCGCGGGGTGACCAAATTTGGCGGCGGTCATCCGCCCTCCTGGGTATTCCAGGATCACTGTCACCGCCAGCAGCGGTTCGACCGGCGCCGTTGGAGCCAAGTCGCCCTCGCCGGCCGCCAGCAGCCGGAGCACCTCGGAGCGAATCCGTTGAGCGGTGGCACCGTGATCGGTCAAGACCTAGGCCGCGATTCCCCCGGCTTCGAGCGCTAGACCGAGCAGGAGATGCTCGGTGCCGACGTAGGTGTGTTTGAGTTGGTGGGCCTCCGCCATGGCCAACTCGAGGACCTTCTTGGCCCGCCCGGTGTAGGGTAAGTCGACGCCGCCTTTGCGTTGACTTGAACCTGGTAGGAGGGTCGCCAAGACATCCTCCCGAATCGCCTGGCTGGAGAATCCGAGATTCGTCAACACAGCCGCCGCCAGGCTGCTGCGGGAGCGGAGCAGTCCGAGGAAGATGTGCTCGGTGCCGACATAATAGTGGCCGAGCCCGGCGGCCTCTTCGCGGGCGGCCTGGAGGGCGTGGCGGACTTGGTCGGTAAAGCTGTAGCCGTCCATTGGGGGATCTCCGGGATGGGGCCGATGCCGCTCCAATGATACCAAGCTTGTGGGGGCAAGTCGGGGTTCGGCGGCGTGAGTATCCCGTCGCAGGAACAAAGTGATATCTTGGGTGACCTCCGGCGTTTCGGGCGGTGGGTGGCCCCGCTCGCCGGACAAAACAAAGTCGGGCTGACCCCAACAAGACGGCGAGAGTGACACTGATGATGGACTTCATTGCGGGGTACTGGTGGGTGCTCCTCGCGGTCATCGCGATGCTTGGGTGGCTGGCGTTGGGGTCTAAGGGTCGCCGGCGCCCGTAGCGAAACGGTGGATGGCAGCAGAACCATCGATTCCGCAACGTTCACCCAGGCGCCGTGGCAACGGTGCGGGACGTTAGGCGACTAGATACCCAGGAGGCAAGGATGGCGAAGGTTACCGGAATCGGCGGCGTCTTCTTCAAAAGTAGAGGCGACACCGCCGCCCTGGCAGCGTGGTATCAGAAACACCTGGGTATGGCGCTGGAAGACTTTGGCGGCGCTATTCTGAAATGGCCGGACGACACAGCCGAGGACCGAGGCCTTACCGTGTGGCATGTCGCGGCAGGAGACAGCCAGTGGTTCAGCCCAAGCCAGTCTTCTTTCATGATCAACTACCGGGTCGACAACCTCGGCGAGATGCTGGAGCAGCTCCGTGCCGGTGGTGTGGAAATCATCGGCGGACCCGAATCGCACGAAAACGGCAAGTTTGCGTGGATCATGGATCCAGACGGAAACAAGGTCGAGCTCTGGGAGCCGATGGTCTGGGACGACAAGAACAAGGGTGTCTGAGATCGTCTCCATCTCGGTCTTCCGCGAATGCCTGAAGGCGAGACGGCACCCGCGCCGAAAATGAGGGAGGTGGTTGTCCCTCCTATTGTGCCCGGATCGCGTCCCCCGGATCGATCCGCGCTGCCCGCGCGGCCGGGACCCAGCAGGCCACCAGGCCGATCGCGCTCATCACCAAGGCCACCAGCGCGAGGGTCAGGGGATCGTTAGGCGTCACCCCGAAGAGGAGCCCCTGGATCAGCCGCGAGAGCAGTACCGCGGCCG
>JAYVJS010000165.1:0-8870 GCA_043769075.1 Gemmatimonadota bacterium
TCGAACCCGAGGCCCGGCGAGTCGGCTTGCCAACCCCTGAGGGCAGCCATCGCGACGGCGTCGACTGGGTCCTCGTCACCCTGATTGCCCGTCACAATGTGGCTGGTGGTGTTACCGCCATCACCGACGAAACGGGCCGATCGCTCGGGAGCTTCGAGCTCCGCCAACCACTCGACGCCGTTTTCCTCGATGACCATCGGGTCTGGCATGGGGTCACTCCGATTCAGTTGGAGGACCCCGATCAACCCGCCTACCGCGACGCGTTGGTCCTCACTTTCACCGGCCGGAATCGGTCCAGGACGAGCTGAGGTTATCTCCCTGGCGCTCCGGGAGCGCTGCTGTCGCGTCGGTCGTTCGGCTGGTATCTTCTCCGAGGAGACTCGCGACTACCGCCCCCGCCGGAACCGGATGCCCAACGACCCCGCCAGCGACGTCACTTTGATCCTCGACGAAGTTCGGTTGGGGGTGCCCGGGTCGGCTGATCGGCTGGCCGCGGTCGTTTACCAGGAATTGCATGGGATTGCCGAGCGGGCCATGAGGCGCGAAAGCGAGGGTTATACCCTCCAACCAACCGAGCTGGTCAACGAGGCATTCATCAAGTTGGTTGGGCAGCGCGGAATGGTCTGGCAGAACCGGGCGCAATTCTTCGGAATCGCCGCCCAGACGATCCGTCGCCTGCTGGTGGACCATGCCCGCCGCCGGGGCCGGCAGAAGCGCGACCACGGTGTCCGGGTCACTCTCGACGAGTCGCTTGCCGCCACCGGAGGCAATGCGCTCGACCTGCTGGCGCTCGACGATGCCCTCGTTCAACTCGACACCCTAGCGCCCCGCCAGGCCAAAGTGGTCGAGCTCCGATTTTTCGGCGGCCTCGAGGTCGCCGAAACGGCCGAGGCCCTCGGGATTTCGGCGGCCACCGTGAAACGCGACTGGACCTTCGCCCGGGCGTTCCTGCTCCGCTCGCTCGACCCTAACCCCGCCTGACCGATGGCTAGCGTTAGGCTGACCCCGGCTCGGTTCGAGGAAATGCAGGCGCTCTTCGAGGCCGTCCTCGACCAGCCGCCTGAAAGTCGACCCGGTTTTCTCGCCGAACGGACGACCACCGATCCGGAGTTGCGGGCCGAGGTCGACGCCCTGCTCGCCGCCCACGCGAGGAGCGAGTCGTGGCGGGCGAGCCCGCTCCGCCCTCCGCCCGAGCCGGCCAAGGAAGCCGAACGCCGGGGCCACCGGGTTGGGGCCTACCAGCTGGTCCGCCGGATCGGTGCCGGCGGAATGGGCACGGTCTATGAGGCGGAGCGGGTCGACGACGAGTTCCAGCGCCGGGTCGCGATCAAGTTTCTCCGCCGGACCTTGGCGGGCGCGCCGGCCTACCGGCGGTTTCAATCCGAGCGGCAGATCCTCGCCAATCTCACCCACGGCAACATCGCCGCCCTGATCGACGGCGGGACGACGCCGGAGGGAGAGCCCTATTTCGTGATGGAACTGGTGACCGGCGAGCCGATCACCACCTGGTGCGACACCAACCGGCGATCGGTCCGCGAGCGACTGGGCCTCTTTCTCCAGGTCTGCGCGGCGGTTCAAGCCGCCCACCAACAGCTGATTATTCATCGCGATCTCAAGCCGGGCAACATTCTGGTGGCCGAGGACGGTACCGTCAAACTGCTTGATTTCGGAATCGCCAAACTCGTGACGCCCGAGGGATCCGATCCTGAGCAGCCGGCGACTCAGGTTGGCGGGCGGGTCTTCACGCCCGAGTACGCCGCCCCCGAACAGGTCCGGGGCGAGCCGGTCGGCACCATGACCGACACCTATGCGCTCGGAGTACTCCTCTTCGAACTGCTGACCGGCCGACGGCCGTTCGACTTCCAGGGCAAAGGCTTCATCGAGATCGAGCGGATCCTTGCGGTGACGCCACCTCCTCGGCCCAGCGGCCTGATCGACGAAGTCCGGGCCGCTGTCATCGGTGAGCGGAGTCCGGCGCGAGCCCGAGCCCTGGTTCGAGGCGACCTCGATGCCGTGGTGCAGATGGCGCTCCGGAAGGAGCCGGAGCGGCGCTACGGCACGGTCGAGCAACTGGCTCGTGACGTCCGGGCCCATCTAGACGGACAGCCGGTTACCGCCCGCCCCGACGGATTCGGCTATCGATTCGGAAAATTGGTTCGACGTCATCGGCTTGAGACCGTGGCCATCACGGTGGCAGTGGCATCGCTGGTCGGGGGCTTGGTTGCGGCGAACACCCAGCGCCGCCGGGCTCTGGCCCAGGGCCGCCGAGCCGAACAGGTGACGCAGTTTCTCACCTCGATGCTCGGCTCGGCAGATCCAGGGTCGCTCGGCAAAGATGTGACCGTCCGGCAAATGCTCGACTCAGCGGCGATTCGCGCGGATACGCTGCGAGGGACGCCGGAACTCGAGTCGGAGATCCGGACGATCATCGGCGCCACGTACATCGAGCTTGGGGAATACGACGCGGCCCAACAGCAGATCGAACTCGACATCGCCGCTCGCCGCCGGTTCACTCCGGCGGGCAGTTTTGGGCTTGGGACCTCGATCAGCCGTTTGGCCTTGGCCCACGAGTACGCCGGGCGCCTCACGGTGGCCGATTCGCTGCTCCAGCAATCGCGGGCCATGTTCGAGCGGTTTCCGCCGCCCAATCCCGAGGAGCTCGCCTCGGTCCTGGAAGACCGAGCCCGGGTCCTGATCGGGCTCGGTCGTCCGAAAGAAGCGGCGCCGCTACTGATGGACGCCATCGCGGTCCAAGAGCGGGACGGCTCGCCGAACGACTCGTCGGTGGCCTTTACCTACGCCAATGCGGCCAGAGCCGTCAGTGATATCGACCAGATCCCCCTGGCGGACTCGCTGCTCCGGTTGGCCCAAGCCGCCGCTCGCCGTGCCTTTGGCGATGGGCATCCGCAGGTGGCGACGACGATGTCCCTGCAGGCCGATGTATTCGAACGGATGGGCCGGATGTCGGAGGCGGATTCGACCTATCGGGCAATGATCGCGCTCCGGCGGCGGATTCTCGGTCCTGAACATCCCACCTACGCGTGGGGTTTGGTGAATTACGCTGACCACCTCGCCCTGACGGAGCGGTCGGCGCAGGCGGCGGCCGTCTCCCGAGAGGTCTTGAGTTTGCGAGGCCGGACCTTGGAGGATTCTCACCCGGTCGTCGGGAGTGCCTTGGGCGTGCTGGGCCGGTCGCTCGGCCGGCTCGATTCGCTGGCAGCGGCCGAGCGATACCTCCAGGAGGCCTTGGCCTTGCGGCGGACCAACTTCCCCGAGGGTCACTGGATCATCGAGGCGGCGCTCAACGCGTTAGGCGAAAACCAGGTGCTGGCCGGACGGTACCGGGTCGCCGAGCCGATTCTCTTGGCGACCGAGCGCCGCCTGGTTGAACTCCGGGGACCCCGGTCGGAGAACGTCCGCAACGCCCGGCGCCGTCTAGTCCTTCTCTACGACCGGTTGGGGCGCCCGGCCGAGGCCAGGTCGTGGCAGCGCGCGCTGGACTCGGCGTTGGCCCGATAGCTCATTGCCACCCAGTGATCTGCCGGTGATCCGGGCCTCCGCCCCAGCCCGGCTCGATTTTGCCGGCGGGTGGACCGATGTGGCCCCCTTCGCCACCGAGCGGCGGGGGGTTGTCGTCAACGCGGCCATCGAGCTCCGAGCCGAAGCCGAACTGGCCCTTGGCGGCGACCGATACACCCTCGAAGCGGTCGACCTTGGGGAGGTGGCCGAGACCGATTGGGCCGGGATCCAAGAACGGGACGGCCGCCTCGAGTTGCTCAAAGCGGCGATCCGGATCCAGGGATTGCCGGCTTGCCGGCTGACGACCCGTTCGGCCGCTCCCCCCGGATCGGGGCTCGGGAGTTCCGGCGCGATGGACGTGGCGCTGGTAGCGTCGAGCGCCAAGGCCGCGGGGCAAAGCCTGTCCCCGATGGAGCTCGCGGAGCGGGCCTGGGAGTTGGAGACCGTGGAGGCCGCCCTCCCCGGCGGGAAGCAGGACCAATATGCGGCCGCGCTCGGCGGGTTCCATCGATTAGACTTTGCTTCATCCGGCGTTCGGGCTCGGCGGCTTTCGGTCGCGCCGCCCTTCGCGGATTGGCTGGCCCGGCATATTGTGGTGTGTTACACCGGTAAATCCCGGGTCTCCGCCGCGACGATCGGGCGGGTCATGACCCGGTTCGTCCGCCACGATGCCACGGTGGTTGCCGCGCTCGAAGGCCTGGCCGAGCTCGGAATCCAAATGGCTGAGGCCATCGAAGCGGGTAACGAAGTGGCCGTCGGCGAACTCTTGACGGCCAATTGGCGCCTCCAGCGGCAGCTCGACCCCGGGATGCAAACGGCCGCGATGGCGGGGCTCGAACGCGCCATGGCCGGCTGCGGATCGTTAGGCGGCAAAGCGGCGGGAGCGGGCGCCGGCGGGACGATGTTTTTTTTGGTCGGAGGCGACCCGGTTCGTGCGGCCGGAGTGGCCCGGGAGCAGGGGGCCACGGTGTTGCCGTTGCAATGGGCATGGGAAGGAGTGCGGGTGTGGTAACGATCGAAACCATCGAGGCGCGGCGGGCCTTGCTCGGTTCGGGCGATTTGGCCGCCTTACTCGCCCGGCAGGTGGCCCGGGCCGAGTCGCTGCTCGAACGGACCCCGGTCGTTCCGGAGCAGAAGGCCATGCTCTCGACCGACGGGGGCGTCTGTCCCAAATGCGGCGCGATGCTGGCCTTCGATCCGTGGAGCCCGACGAATCATGTCTGTTCGGCTTGCCAGACGGTGGCCACCGGCCCGAGGCACGACGGGCATTGGGCCCGGGCCCAGCATCTGTGGATCGCGGAGCGGGCGGCCGAGCTCGCTGCGGTGGCGGTGCTTCGGGACGACCAGCGCTTTGCCGACCGGGCCTGTCAGCTGTTGGCGTCCTACTACGAGCTCTATCACGCCCTCCCGAACGATGACAACGTGCTTGGGCCGACTCACCTTTTCTTCTCGACCTATCTCGAATCGATCTGGATCACCAACTACCTCGCCGCGGCCCATCTCCTCCGCGAGCGTGGGTGGTTGATCGAGTCGGATATCGAAGCCATCAACGCGATTGCCGATGAAGCGGCCCAGTTGATCGGTGAGTTCGATGAAGGGATGAGCAACCGCCAGACCTGGAATGCTGCGGCCCTGACCGCCATTGCGGTCTGGTTCGACGATGAGGAACTGGGCCAGTCGGCGATCGAGGGGCGCACCGGACTGCTCGGCCACCTGACCGACGGTTTCGGTGACGATGGGATGTGGGCCGAGGGCGAGAACTACCATCTCTTCGCCATTCGCGGGCTGGTGACCGGGATCCAGTGGGCCGCGTTGGCCGGCGCTGATCTCATGGTTGATCCGATTCTGGCTGAAACGTTAGGCAAGGCCCTGATGGCTCCGGCCGCCACGGCCTTGCCTGACTTGACCTTTCCGGCGCGGAAGGATTCTCGGTTCGGGGTGTCGTTGGCGCACCCCGCGTATCTCGAGGTGTGGGAGTGGGGCCTGGCTCGGTTGGGCGACGATGCCCCCGAGGGTCTGGCGTCGTGGCTGGCCGCGTTGTATCGACAGCCGGCCCGGTCCGAACAGACCTACGATGCCTACCTTCACGACGCCGGCGAGGAGGTTCGGGCGACGACCACCCGGGCGGATCTCTCGTGGTGGATGCTGTTGGTGATGACGGAGGCGCTTCCCGAGGCCGAGCCGTTTGAGCCGGTCAGCGCCCTCCTCGAGTCACAGGGTGTGGCAGTGCTCCGGCGGGGGGCTCGCTATCTGGCCCTCGAATGCGGTGGGTACGGGGGCGGGCATGGTCACCCGGACCGGCTTCAGCTGACCCTCCACGCCGATGGCGTCCATTGGTTGGCGGACCCGGGCACCGGATCGTACGTCGCCCGCGATCTGATGTGGTATCGCTCGACCGTGGCCCACAACGCGCCAATGCCGAACGGCCGGTCGCAGGACATGGACGACGCCAGGTGCGTGGCCTTCGATGAATCGGGGGACTGGAGCTGGGTGGTAGGCCAGTTCGGCGCATTCAAGCGAACGGTGATCGCCGGGCCCGACTGGATTCTCGATATCGTCGAGGGCGAAGCCGGCTTCGAGTTGCCGTGGCACCTTGGTGGTGAAGTCGGCGTCGAAACCAGCGGGACGTGGGCACCGGCCGACTGGACCCGAGAGTTCGTGACCGGCGCCGAGCAGTTTACGGCGGCCGGCGATGTCGTGCTGGCCGCTCGATCGGGTCAGGCCGCCATTCGGCTTCACCTGGTCGGCGGCACGGTGGTTCGAGCTATCGCGCCGGGCCGGCCCGGCAGCCCGTCTCGGCCCTTCTATCTGGTGCGAGCGGGCCAGCAACGAAGGCTGGTTGCCGTGATCGACCTGGCCGGCGGGGTTCGTGAGGTCCTCGTCTCCAACGACATCATCACGGTGGTCACTGGAGGCGGGAAGACCGAGATCCGCTTGGCCCAGGGCGCGGCGACGATCGGTACCAACGCCGGGCCGGTAGCGTTAGGCGGCCTCAGGCCGGTCCCGGCGGCTCCCAAGCCTCTGATGACCGATCGTCCGATCCGGACTGAGGGCCGGGCCCTCCGGATCGGCGAGCCGCCGGTCTTGGACGGGTCGCTCGATGGGTTCGACGAACGGGCGCCGCTCGAGATGGCCGACGAGGGCCACTACTTCCGCAGTGAAGAGCCCTATCCGGGTCCCGAGGAGTTCTCGGCCACGGCCTTCGTCAATTGGGACGCCGGCCACCTCTACCTGGCGGTCCAGGTCCAGAAGCCCGAGGTGGTGGTCTCCCCCGAGGGAACCGCACCCCTTCGGCTCGACAATGAACCCGACGATATCCACGCCGACGGGATTCAGGTTTACTACCAGGTCGGCGATGAGGGTGAGCCCCGGGCCTTCTTAATTCGGCCCGATGAAGCCGGCGGGATCTTGGTGCGGGCCCTCGACCCCGAGGATGCCGGCCTTGCCGCCGAGATTACCGGCGGCTCGGCCTGGCTCGAACTTGGGTACTCGCTGACGGTCCGGCTGCCGTGTCCCGAACTCGACCGGGCGTCGGGCCAGGAGCCGGTGCTGTTCGATGTGGCGGTAAACGAAGCGCGGCCGGGCCGGATTCGCCGGGCGGGCCAGCTGGTGTGGGGCGGCGGCAATGGATGGATCTACCTCCGCGGCGATCGCCGGGATCCCCGCCGGTGGGGTACCCTGAAACTGGTATGACCGTCCCCGGGTTCACGTCGACCGGTAGCAAGCGGCCGGACGCGCTGTTTGGCTCCGGCGATCTCGACGGGTTGCCGGTCCGGATGTCGCGGAGTGCCGGCTGCCGGCTCTGGGACGTCGACGGCCGCGAGTACCTCGACTATGTGATGGCGTTAGGCGCAGTGACCTTGGGCTATGGTCACGCGGAGGTGGCCGCCGCCGCTCGGGAGGCCATCGGCCGCGGCGCGATCGGGTCGCTGGCGCCGGTGGAGGAAGAGCGGCTGGCGGCTCGGCTGGCTGGGCTGTTGCCGTGGTTGGAACAGATCCGGTTTCTCAAGACCGGGGCTGAGGCGGTCGCGGCCGCGGTGCGGATCGGCCGGGCCGTCACCGGACGGGACCGGGTGTTGGGATGCGGCTATCACGGCTGGCTCGATCTGGCCAGCCGCGAGCTTGGGGTACCAGTTGCTGTTTCGGCCTTGTACGGCACCGTGCCGTTTAACGACTGTGACGGCACGATGCGGGCAATTCGGGAGGTGGGCGATGGGTTGGCTCTCGTCATCATCGAACCGGTCGTGGACGGGCCTCCGTCGATCGAGTGGCTTCGACTCCTTCGGGCCGAAACGGAGCGGGTGGGCGCCGCTTTGGTCTTCGATGAAATCAAAACCGGATTCCGCCTCGCGGTGGGAGGGGCGGTCGAGCGCTACGGGGTCCACCCCGACCTGGTCGTCTATGGAAAAGCGCTCGGCAATGGCTTCCCGCTCGCCGCGGTGGGAGGCAGCCGGCGGTTCATGGATGCCGTCACCCGAACTTGGATCTCTTCGACCCTCGCCACCGAGTTCGTGGCATTGGCGGCAGCTCACGCCGCGGTCGACGCGACCGTCCGGCTTCGGGTTCCCGAGCACCTCGCGCGGGTGGGCGGGGCGTTCCATGCTGGGCTTGGGGCGATCGCGGCGCGGCATCCTCGGTTGGTGACCGGGGTGGCCGGGGTTCCGGAAATGTGTCATCTCCGGTTTCGGGATGACGCCACCGGCGCGGCGGTGGCCCGGGGCGCGGCACGGCAAGGCGTGTTGTTCAAGCGAACCGGCTACAATTTCGTGTCGCTCGCGCACGAACCGGCCGACAACGTTCGGTGCTTGGATGTGGTGTCGGATGTGCTCCAGGAGATCGAGGTCTGATGCTGATAGACGCCCATGCCCATTTCTATCATCCCGGCAGTAGCCGGCCCGATTGGGCCGAGCGGAACGCCAGCCGCCTCGAAGCGGGCGACCGGATCGGAGTGCGGTGGCACGTCGCGTCGATCTTGGGTTCGTGGGGGCGGACCTCGCCGACCTACTTTCCGTCTCCGGCCGATCTGACGGTGGCGAACGACGCCCTGCTTGAATTGATGGAGCTCCACCCCGACCGGATCAAGGGCTATGTGGCGGTCAATCCGAACTTCACGGTGCATGCGTTAGGCGAAATCGACCGGTGTCTGCGCCTCGGGATGATCGGGGTCAAGCTCGCGGCCAGCCGGCGGTGTACTGATCCGTTGCTCGATCCGGTGGTCGAGCGGGCCCGCCATGCCGGGGTGCCGATCCTGCATCATATCTGGCAGAACCGCCGGCGGGAGTGGCCTGGTCAGGAGGCGTCCGATGCGGCTGAGCTCTGCGTCTTGGCGCGGCGGCATCCAGAGGTTCCGT
>JAYVJS010000166.1:0-6177 GCA_043769075.1 Gemmatimonadota bacterium
TACCCGACCCGCCGGCCTCGGAGCCCCCGGCACGACCACCGGACCACCGGGCGGCCCCGCGGGCCACAGGCCCGAGCAGCGGGGGCTCCATCCTGGTCATCGCGTTGATTGGAGTGGCCGTCGTGGCGGTCATTGCCTGGGTCGGGGGCTTAGGCCGGGGGCCGCCGGCGGGACCGGTGTCGCCGACCATCTCGCTCGCGGTGCTGCCGCTCGAAAACGCCACCGGGGATACGACCCTCGACTATCTGGCCTCCGGCCTGGG
Organism: Gemmatimonadota bacterium; assembly: GCA_043769075.1. Lineage (GTDB taxonomy): Bacteria > Gemmatimonadota > Gemmatimonadetes > Gemmatimonadales > GWC2-71-9 > SHZU01. Next base: position 263 of record JAYVJS010000166.1, read on the forward strand.
TGAGTCAATTCGAAAGCTGTTCGCGCGGGAAAAGGGTCTCCACGTTGCCCCCAAGGGAACCGTTGCCGCGATTCAAGCCACCCCGATCGCGGCCCTCCAGGTTGGCGCGAAACTCGGAGTGTCCTTCGTGCTCGAATGGCAGCTGATTACCCGTCGCGATTCCGTCACCATCCACACTAACCTGCTTCGAGTCGCCGATGGGGTGCGGATCGCCGAGGGGGCGTATCCGGTCGAGCCCGGGTCGGCGCTGCGTCTTGAGTACCAGGTCGTCCGGGATGTTGCGGAACGGGTCGGAGTACCGGCATCGAGCCTTGGCGAGGCCACCGCTCCGGCCAAGCGGAACGCCGCGGCGCACCTGCTCAACCTCGAGGCCCGATGGCAGCTAGGACGCCGGTCGGAAACGGCCTTTCGCAAGGCCCGAGACCTGGCCTTGCGAGCGATCGAACTCGAGCCGTTAGGTCCCGAGGGTTACCTCAGCTTGGGCTGGGCCTACCTCGGAATGGCCCACTACGCCGTCGTCGCGCCGGAGGTCGGCTTCCCGCGTGCCGATGCGGCGGCGCGAGAGGCGCTGAGCCGAGACCCGTCGTCACCGGAGGCCCACGGTCTCATCGCGAGCGTGCTGGCCGCCTACCGGTGGAACTGGGCCGCCGCCGACACCGCCTTCCGACGGGCCATCGAGGGCGACCCGGACGACGCAGCCATCCGGAACACCTACGGCATCATGCTCCGGAACACTGAACGATACGACGAGGCGATCGCGCAGTTCCGCGAGGCGGCCCGGCTCGACCCATTGTCCCGCCACTACCGGCGCCAAATCGGAATCGCCCTCGATTGCGCCGGCCGGGTGACCGAAGCCATCACCGAGTACCGGGCCGCTCTCGACCTCGACCCCCGCTACGATGTCGGCTGGTATTTCTTGTCGGCCGCATTGGCCCATCTCGGCCGCTACCCAGAGGCGATTGAAGCCGCCCGGACGTCCGCCCGCCTCGGTGGAGATTCGATATCGGCGGTCGCCTTCGAAAGCCGCGAAGGCCGCGATGGATATCTTGCCGCCAGGCGATCGCTCGCTCAGACGCAACTCGACACCCTCCGGGCTATGGCCGCTCGCGGGGTCTTCGTTTCCGAGGGGGAGATCGCCCAGGCCTATCAAGGAATCGGCGACTTCGACGCCGCGTACCGGCACCTCTCGAAGGCGGTCGAACAACACGACGTTCGCGCGCTTACCGCTTTCTGTCCCGCCGACGGTCCGCCCTGGCCGCAAGACACCCGGCTGACCGCCATCCGGCGTGCCATCGGCCTCCGCTGACAAGGGCCCGACCCCCCAAAAGAGCCCCATGGGAAGTTGCGCCCGCAACGATTCACCGACATGCTCTCGTTCTCACCTACATCGGCCCTTCGGGTTCGACTTGGGCGGTTGGTAGCGAAACCACTGGGGACTGGACTGGACAGGATGGACAGGATGAACAGGATGGGCCGGCGCTCGAAATGAGCCCCGTTCCCTTCCGCATTGTGCAGATTCTTTCTGGATTTTTCATCCTGTTCATCCTGTTCATCCTGTCCCTTTCGTTGAAGCCGGTTTGCCCCGGGACCCGGGCCGAGGCGCCAAGCTAACCAGCCAGAGCCGGCTCGTTGCCACCGAGTAAACCGACCGGTAGACTATACCATGCCCTCAAATGCCCGACCGACCAGAACCCGCCGGGACTTCGTCGCCACGGCGACCAACGCCGCAATCGGCCTCGCCCACCTACCCGACACCCCGATTGTCCTCGGCACCGGCGCTTACCGCTACCGGATGGACCACCAGTGGGCCAAGCTGCCCGAGGGCAGGCAATTCGGCTACACCCACGGCGTGGTGGAGGACCGCCAAGGCCGGTTCTTCATCGCCAACCAGAGTCGCGATGCCATTGCGATCTTCGACCGCAACAGCCACTTCCTATCCTCGTGGGGGCAGGCCTACGCCACCGGCGCGCACGGCCTCAGGCTCGAGGTCGAGCAGAACCAAGAGGTACTCTACCTTGCCAACACCGGGCTTGCCCAGGTCGTCAAAACGACTCTTGACGGTGATGTGATCTGGCAGGCGGGCCGCCCCTACCGGGCCGACATCTACCCCCAGGACAAAGGCTACAGTCCGACCGAAACCGCCCTCGGGCCTAACGGGCTTCTCTATGTCGCCGACGGCTACGGTCAGTCGTGGATCCATGTCTACGACGCCAAGGACGGAAAGTATCTCGACTCATTCGGCGGACCGGGCAACGGGCCCGAGCACCTCGACCAGCCCCACGGCATCAGCATCGACGCGCGGAACGGCACGCCGCTGGTGCAGGTGTCGGATCGAAATCATGTCCGGGTCGTCAATTTCTCGCTCGACGGCAAGCTGGTTGGTGAGGCAATCGGGAAACAGGACCTCCGGTTTCCGTGCACCACCTTCCATCGCGATGGGCTCCTCTACGTCCCCGACCTCTTTGCCCGGGTGTCGATCTTCGACCAGGCCAATCGAAAGGTCGCCGACATCGGCGACTACGTGGACGGGAAACCCCTCACCTCGTGGGACGATTTCGGCACCAAGTATCCCGACTTGAAGGGGTACCCGGACATCGCTCCGGCCAAGCGAGTTCGGGACAAGTTCATTTCGCCGCACGCGCTTTGGGTTGACCGGGCCGGCAACATCTACGTCGTCGAGTGGATCAAGGGCGGCCGGGTCACGAAGCTGACCAAGCTGTGACCAAGACCGGCGCCGGGTTACTGACTGGCGTCGGCCTCCTCGGGCTGGTGGCGCTGATGACCGGCGGCCCCGCGCCCGGGGGGTGGTTGTTCGTGGGGCGCTTGCACCCGTCCTTGGTTCATCTCCCGATTGGAATCCTGGTGCTCGCGACCGCCATCGAACTGGGCCGCCGGACGCCCAAGGGACACCGCCTGCCGTCGGTGCCGCCGTTCCTGTTTTCCGTCGGGGCGCTGGCCGCCATCCTCACGGCGATAACCGGGCTCCTCCTCGCCGACGGACGGGCCTACGACGCCGGCACCCTCGACTGGCACCGGCGAATCGGCCTCGCCATCGCCGTGGGATCTGCCGCGATTGGATTCCTCAAAACCAGAAAACAACCGCTCGAAACCCCGGGCCGATGGTACCTGCCCAGTCTTGGCCTCCTCCTCGTCGGCCTCGCCGTGGGCGGACATCTCGGTGGCAGTCTGACCCACGGCGCGGACTATCTGACCCGCCGACTTCCCGAGCCGCTTCGGCTGGCGGCCGGCCTTCCGGCGCGGGATCTTCTGACTCGGATTCATCTCCCCGGCATCGACACCGCCACCGTGTATGCGGGGGTGATCGGCCCGATCCTCGACCGCCGTTGCGGCGCGTGTCACGATGCCGAGCGGAAACGCGGCGGGCTCGACCTTGGTTCCTACGATGCCCTCCGGGCCGGCGGCAAGAACGGCAAAGTCTTTGCCCCGGGCCGGCCCGAGGAGAGTGAATTGATCCGGCGGCTCTGGCTCCCACCCGGCCACGCCGAGGCGATGCCGCCTAACGAGCCGCTGCCGGTTGCCGAGGCCGAACTGATCCGGTGGTGGATCGGTGAGGGAGCGAAGGCCGATGCCAAGTTGGCCGAGGCCGACCGGACGCCGGCGATCCGCCGAATCCTCGACAGTTACGGCCTGGACGATCTCCCCACGGGGATCTTCGCCCTCGAGGTTCCGCCGGCCGATACCGCAGCCATCGCGGCGATCCGGCGGACCGGATTGACGGTCGAGGCCTTGTCGGCCAGAAGTTCATTCCTTCGGGTTGACGCGATCAATGCTCGGCAGGGCCTGAGGAACGAAACGGTCCTTGAGCTCCGGTCCCTGGCTCCGCAGCTCGCCTGGGTCGACCTCGGCGGCACCTCCGTCGGCGACTCAGCCCTGGCGGCGCTCGGTGCCCTGCCCCATCTCGCGCGGCTTCATCTCGAAAACACCCGAGTCACCGATCTGGGTCTCAGCCACCTGAGCCGACTCCGTTACCTCGAATACCTCAACCTGTACGGCACCCAAGTGTCCGACGCCGGGATGCCGGCTCTCGATGGCTTGGCTCGGCTCAAAAGGTTGTACCTCTGGGGCACCAAGGTGACCACCGCCGGCCTGGCCCGCCTCAAGCAAGCCCACCCGGGTCTGGTGGTGAGTACTGGAGACACGGCCACCCGAATCGCCGGCCCCGCCACTCCAGCCGACCAGAAGGCCAACCCATGAACCGTCGTCGTCTGATCCGAGTGGGCGTCGGACTCGGCACCGGCCTGATCCTGGTTCTCGCCGGACAGTCGCTCGTGGACCGAGTGCGGCCGGTGAGCTTCGCCGAAGAGATTCGGCCGATTCTCGCCAAGAACTGCGTCCTTTGTCACGGGGGCGTCCGGCAGCAGGCCGACCTGAGCCTTTTGTTTCGAGAGGACGCCCTCAAGCCGGCGAAATCCGGACACCCCGCCATCATTCCCGGTGATCCCGGCGGCAGCGAGCTGATTCGACGGATTACCCACGCCGATCCGGCCGAGCGGATGCCGAAGGGGCATCCGTCGTTGGGCGGCGCCGAGGTCGGCGCACTCCGCCGGTGGATCGCCAAGGGCGCCCCGTGGGAGCCGCATTGGGCCTATGTTCCGCCGGTGGCCGCCCCGCTGCCTAACGTTTCGAAGACGGCTTGGCCCAAGGATGGGCTCGACCAGTTCGTCCTGGCCCGCCTCGAGACTGAGAAGCTGACGCCCTCGCCCGAGGCGGACTGCGCCACGTTGGCCCGCCGGGTGAGTCTCGACTTGATCGGGCTGCCGCCGGCGGTCGAGGAGACCGACCGGGTCTGTCAGGCCGGTAACTCGAACGCCTACCCCGCCCTGGTCGACCGGTTGCTTGCCTCACCCCGGTTCGGCGAACGGTGGAGTGCGATGTGGCTCGACCTGGCGCGGTACGCCGACTCCCGCGGCTATGAGGCCGACCTCTACCGGACGATGTGGCCCTATCGTGATTGGGTCATCAAAGCGTTCAACGCCGACGTCCCATTCGACCGGTTCACCATCGAGCAATTGGCCGGTGACCTGCTCCCGTCCCCAACCGACGATCAGTTGGTGGCGACCGCCTTTCATCGCAATACGATGACGAACAACGAAGGCGGCACCGATGACGAGGAGCACCGGGTTGCCTCGGTGATCGACCGGGTCAATACCACCTGGACGGTCTGGCAAGGCACCACCATGGCGTGCGCCCAGTGCCACGGTCATCCCTATGATCCGTTCCGGCAGGAGGACTACTACCGGACCCTGGCCATTTTCAACAACACCGCTGACTGGGACCAACCGGAGGAGCATCCGGTCCACCCGGAATTCCCCGAGGCGAAGCGGAAGGCCGGCCTGGCTGCGTTTGGGCAACTGGCCGAGTTCGATCGGACCGAGGATAGCCTGACGGGCCAAGCCGAGTTCGCCTCGGCCCGTCGAGCTTGGGAAACCCGGCTCTCCGATCCGAAAGTGGCGGGGCGGATCGACGGCGAGTGGTTGGCCGAAGTGCTTCGGGTCAGCAAGCTCACCGAGGGGGACCGCAGCCCGTCCCAGCGGGCGTTGATGCGGCTCGCGTTTGCGGCCGGGTCCGACGATCCTCGCTTCGTGGCGATCCGGAAGCGACGGGACCAAGCGACCAACACAATGAACGACCAGAGCCCGATCATGACGCCCGTCATGCGGGAGTTGCCGTCGGATCGACGGCGGCGGACCCGGCTCTTTGAACGAGGCAACTTTCTGACCCCAGGCCCCGACGTCCTACCCGGGGTTCCCGCGTCGCTCGGCGCCGGCCTCGATCCTGGTCACGCCGACCGGCTCGGATTGGCCCAGTGGCTGGTGAGCCGGAACAACCCGCTTACGGCGAGGGTCATCGTCAACCGGTTTTGGGAACAGCTCTTCGGCACCGGCCTGGTCGAG
>JAYVJS010000167.1:0-9747 GCA_043769075.1 Gemmatimonadota bacterium
GTTGATGACAGCCTCCGGGCCGCCGGGGCCGACACCACCGTCCGGGTCCGAAGCCAATACCTCCCGACCGAGCAGCGGATCAAAGTCACCGCCGAACGAGATATTCCCCCGGGCACCGTGGTGCTCCGAGGCGCCAAGGTGGTGACGATGCGCGGCGCTGAAATTGTTGAAAATGCCGATGTCGTGATCAAGAACCAGCGGATCGTGAGCGTCGGTCCTCGAGGCTCGGCTCCGGCCGATGCCCGGGTCATCGACGTGGCTGGCAAGACCATCATTCCCGGATTAGTCGACACTCACTCACACATGTGGTCGGGCTGGGGCATTCACTGGCAACGGAATTGGATCTACGACGCCAACTTGGCCTACGGGGTGACGACCACCCGCGATCCGCAGACCTCGACCACCGACGTCTTGACCTATCAGGACCGGGTCGACGCCGGCTCCATGGTCGGGCCCCGGGTCTACTCGACCGGACCGGGGGTGTTCTCCGGCGACCGGATCGGCTCGCTCGAAAAAGCCCGGAGCGTGCTCAAGCGCTACAGCGAGTATTACGACACCAAGACCTTCAAGATGTACATGTCGGGCAACCGGCTCACCCGCCAATACCTGATCATGGCGTCCAAAGAACTGAAGCTGATGCCCACCACCGAGGGCGGGCTCCAGTTCATGCTCAACATGACCCATGCGATGGACGGCTATCCCGGCATCGAGCATACGATCCCGCTCTACCCGATGTATGACGACGTGGTCCAGCTTCTGAAGACGTCCGGGACCACCAATACCCCGACCCTCGTCGTCTCCTACGGTGGTCCCTGGGCGGAGAACTACTACTACGCCCGGGAAAACACCGCCGGCGATGCCAAACTCCGCCACTTCACCCCGTCCCAGGAATTTGAGAACAAGACACGGCGGCGGGGCGCCGGCCCCGGCCCGAGTGGCTGGGCCCACGAATCGGAATACATGTTCAAGAAGCACTCCGAATTCAACAAGCACCTGATCGAGGCCGGCGCCTGCAGCGGGATCGGCAGTCACGGCCAGCTCCAAGGACTCGGTTACCACTGGGAGCTTTGGGCGGTCCAGAGCGGCGGCATGAAGAATCACGATGCCTTGAGGATCGCAACCATCTGCGGCGCGCAAGCCCTCGGGCTCGGCAAGGACTTGGGTTCGCTCGAGACCGGCAAACTGGCCGATCTGCTGGTCCTGGATAAGGACCCGCTCGACAACATCCGGAACACCAACACCATCAAGTACGTGATGAAGAACGGCCGCCTCTACGAGGGCGACACCTTGAACGAAATTTGGCCGCGGGATAAGAAGGCGCCTAACGAACCTTGGCGTCAGACCGCGCCAGCCAACACCACGGGGATCCGCTAACCATGACTCGCTCTCTTCTTCTCGCGGCGCTCCTTGCGACCCCTGCTCTTGCCCAGGGCCCCGGCGGCCCGGGGGGCCCGCCTCCGAAACCCTTGCCGCTCGAAGCCAAGCGGAAAGGCGAGTTCACCGCCACCAAGGGCACCTGGATGTCCCTGGACGTGAGCCCGGACGGCCAAACGATCGTGTTCGACATGCTGGGCGACATCTATTCGATGCCGATCGGCGGCGGCAAGGCGACCGCCTTGGTGACCGGGATGTCGTTCGATGCCCAGCCACGGTTCAGTCCGGATGGAAAGAAAATCGCTTTCGTGTCGGACCGCAGCGGTGGCGACAATCTCTTCACCATGACGCTCGATAAGTCGGACACGACTCAGATCACCCAGGGCAACAGCACCCAGTACATCTCGCCCGAGTGGACTCCGGACGGCAAGTACATCGTGGTCAGCCGAGGCGGCGGGACATTCCCTACGGCCAAGCTCCATCTCTATCCGGTCGATGGCGGATCTGGGTTCCCGCTCGTCCCAGGCGGTCCGCAGACCGCCAATCTCAAAACGATCGGGGCTGCCTTTAGTCCCGATGGACGATATGTCTGGTTTGCGGCCCGGTCGGGTGATTGGCACTACAATGCGATCTTCCCGCAGTTTCAAATCGGTTCCTACGACCGGCAAACCGGCGAGATGAATCAATTGTCGAACCGATACGGTTCCGGGTTCCGCCCCGCCGTGTCGCCCGACGGCAAGTGGCTGACCTATGCCTCGCGGCACGAGGCGAATACCGGACTGAGGATCCGGAATCTGGCCAGCGGCGAGGAGAGCTGGCTGGCCTATCCGATTCAACGCGACGACATCGAATCCCGCGCCACCCTCGATGCGTTGCCGGGGTACGCCTTCACGCCGGATTCTCGTGCGGTCGTCATTTCCTACGGCGGTGAGATCTGGCGGGTCCCGGTTGATAAGTCGGCGGCCACCAAGATCCCCTTTACCGTCGACGTGAAGCTCGATGTCGGGCCAGAGGTCAAGTTCGTCTATCGGGTCGATACCACCGCCAATCTGCTGGCTCGGCAGATTCGCAACCCGGTGGCCTCGCCCGACGGCAAGCGGTTGGCCTTCGTCGCACTCGACCGGATCTACGTGATGGACCTCCCGACTGGCACCGCGCGCCGGGTCTCGGCCGCCGATGTCGGCGAGTACCAGCCGGCCTGGTCCCCTGACGGCAAATCGATTGCCTACATCACCTGGGGCGATGCGGCCGCCGGTCAGATCATGCGGGCAGCCGTCGACGGGCGGACTGTCGCTCCGGTGCCGGTCACCAAGACGGCGGCGCTCTACAGCAATCCGGCCTGGACGCCGGATGGATCCCGAATCGTGGCCACCCGGACGGCGGGCCGCGACCTGGTCGAGGCATCCGGCAATGGTGGTGGCGGAGTCGGGGGCGATTTCGTCTGGGTCCCTTCCACCGGTGGCGACGTCACGGTCATTGCCCCGACGGCCGGGCGCGATGTACCACATTTCGTCAGGAGTCAGCCCGACCGGATTTACGCTTCGGGCTTCGGCGAAGGCCTGGTCTCGTTCCGCTGGGACGGTACCGACCTGAAGCGGATCATCCAGATCACTGGACCTTCCCCGATGTTCGGGGTGCCAGGCGGAAGCACGCTCGATCCCGACGGCGAGCTGGTATTCTTGCCCCGCCGGGTTTCGCCGGTCAAGGCGGCCGATTTCCAAGTCGCTAACGCGCTCGAAGGCGGGTCACCGTTCCTGCCGGCCAGCTTGATCATGATCTCCCCCGAGGGCGACCGAGTCCTGGCCCAGGTCCAGACCGACGTCTTCTCGATCCCGCTGGTCCAAGTCGGAGGGCCGACGCCGAACGTCAACGTCATGGGCGGTGGCGGAGTAACGGTTCGGAAGCTGAGCGATGTGGGTGGCGAATTCCCGTCCTGGAGCGGTGACGGGAAGTCCGTCAACTTCGCTCTTGGCAACGTCCTCTTCCGCTACGACCTGGCCCGAGCCCAAGTGGTCGATGACAGCCTCAAGGCCGTCAACCGGGCCAAGGCCGACACCGCATTCGTCAAACAATCGATCCAGGACAGCGTCAAGACCCTCAAAGCCCGGAGCGACAGCCTGATCAAGGCGCTCGCGGCGGTACCTGATTCAATCAAGATCAGACTGTTCGATCTCGAGAACCGGTTGGTGTCCGACTCGGTCAAGGCCGCGCGGGCCAAGACCGATACGACCAAGGCCAAGGCCGATACGATCAAGGCCAAGGCCGATACGACCAAGGCCAAGACCGACACCAAGGCCAAGGCGGATTCAACCGCGAAGAAGGACGAAAAACCCGGGTACAAGCCGGAAGAACTCAAGATCAAGGTGGAAATCGCCCGCGATCAACCGCGGGGCGTAGTCGTCCTTCGCGGCGGCCGGGCGATCACGATGAAGGGTAAGGAAATCATCGAAGACGCCGACGTCGTCGTGCGGGACAACCGGATCATCGCCATTGGCGCTCGTGGCCAGGTGGCCGTTCCGGCCGGGGCCAAGATCATCGACGTCACCGGGAAAACCGTGATGCCGGGGATGGTCGACACCCACTATCACGCCCAGTGGCTGATTCCTGAGATTCATCCGAGCCAAGCCTGGCAGTATTTGACCACGTTGGCCTACGGCGTTACGACGACAAGGGATCCGCAGACGGCAGTCAGCGATATCCTGAGCTACCAGGATCGAGTCGAAGCCGGTGGGATGGTGGGACCCCGGATCTACTCGACCGGCCCCGGGCTATTCAGCAGCGACAACATCCGGGATCTCGACCACGCCAAGTCGTTCTTGAAGCGATACTCGCAATACTGGGATACCAAGACCCTCAAGATGTATATGTCCGGCAACCGCCAGCAGCGGCAGTGGATCATCATGGCGGCCAAGGAGCTTGGCATCATGCCGACGACAGAGGGCGGTCTCGACTTCAAGCTCAATCTGACCCACGCGCAGGACGGCTACTCGGGCATTGAGCACGCGCTCCCGATCACCCCGATCTTTGACGATGTGGTCCAGTTGTTCAAGACCAGCCAAACCACCAATTCGCCAACCCTGTTGGTGTCGTACGGCGGGCCGTTCGGCGAGAACTACTTCTACACCACCGAAGACGTCATTGGCGACAAGAAGCTGGCCACCTTCATGCCCAAGGGACAGATCGACTCCCGAGCGCTCCGGCGGGGCTCGGCCTTCGGCTATCAGCAGGGTGGCTGGTTCAACAAGGACGAGTACGTCTTTCCGCGGCACGCGGAGTTCATCAAGAAGCTGATCGAGGGTGGGGCGCGGGCGGCGGTCGGCGCCCACGGCCAGATCCAAGGCATCGGGAATCATTGGGAACTCTGGGCCATGGCCTCGGGTGGGCTTGCCAACCACGACGCGCTTCGGGCCGCCACCATTTATGGGGCCGAGGCCATCGGGATGGGCACCGATATCGGAAGCCTCGAAGTCGGCAAAATGGCCGATATCCTGGTGCTGGAGAAGAACCCGATTGAGAACATCCGGAACAGCAATACGATCAAGTACGTGATGAAGAACGGCCGGATCTACGAGGGCGAGACACTGAACGAGATCTATCCGAGGCTTCGGCCGTTGGCCAAGCAATGGTGGGCCGATTCCAAGCCGGTTACCGCGGCCGGCCTCCGCTAGGTCAGGTCGATCGACCCAAAAGGGCGGGCCCAGTGGCCCGCCCTTTTGCTTTTATGGATCACGGTCCGAGTAGCGTGGTCCACAGCCGGTCGTAAGCCGTCCGGATTGCTGGACGGCTGGCCGACCGCTGGAGCGACAACTCGATCCCGTCCAGCATAGCCTCGATCGAAGCCGGGTCCGCGAGTGACTCGCTGGCCAGTCCGAGCCCCCGGGCCAATGACCCGTGGAAGTCGGGCGACGCGCCGGGTTGCGGTCCGGTCGCCATGTCCGGCTGCCGCCAAGCAGACCCAGGCTGCAAACCGTCCCGAATCGACATCGTCGACCAGGGCTTCCCACAGCCGGTCGATGGCGTCGAGTCCAGTTCCCGAGCCGAGCGCCGCAAATCGGAGATCCCACCGGCGCCGCTCCAAGGCATCGGAGGTCAGCCCGAGGAGCCTCGCTTTGCTCCCGTAGTGATAGAGAACCAACCCCTTGGCGCAGTGGGCCGCTTGGGCCACTTTCTCAAGGCTCCAGCCCGCGAGCCCTCGAGAAACGACCACGAAAACCGACCGATCGAGCAACAAGTCCCGAAGCATCCCTCAGTGTACCAGCGACTGACCAATCGGTCAATGCCACAACTAACTCGTTGCCGCTTTACGAGATAAACACCTGACCGTTCGGTCAGTGCAACGCCAAGTGCCGAATGCCGAGCGCCGAGCGCGGAGCATTGAAACCAATTGGAACGTCATCCCGTACCTGACAGCTATGTCAAATCCAAACCCGCCGTCGATGCCATCGGTGTTTTCGCCGCTTGCCAAGTCGCTCCTGGACGCTTTTTCCGAAGGCGTCGTTGTTTTTGATGCCCAGGGCAAGGTGCTGTATGCCAACCAGAATGCGCGCGAGTTGGGCCTCGACTTCTCCCAGACCTCCCGCGAACTGATGCCGCAGTTGGCCGAGTTTGGCGGTCGCCTCAAGCCGCTCAAGGTCGGGTCCATCGACCTCGGAGAGGCGATGTTCCTGCCGGGCAACGCCGGCCCCAAGACCCTGGCCGAGCGAGAAAAAGAAGCAATCGTCAGGTCCCTCGACGCCAATGCGTGGAAACTGGCCGAGACCGCGAAGAGCCTGGGGATCAGCCGGACGACCCTGTGGCGTCGCCTCCGGGCTTACGGTCTTCACCGGGACGGGCGGAGCAAATGGGCCCAGGCTTCCTAGGGCTCGCGTTCGCCGCCGCTCTACTCCAGCAAACTCCCGACACCGCAACCTACGACTCGCCTCGAACCCGTGACCTAGTCGCGGGGGCCATGGTCCGCCACCGGGCTCAGGACTCCACCGTTACCGACTATCAGGCCCGAATTCGGTACCGCCTTTCGTTTGCCCTCGGCCGCCGTCGCTGGGCGAACGTCCCCACGTTGGGTGTTGAGGAGCAGGAGGCCCGGGTTGGTTGGCAGCTCCCGAATGACCTTCGGGTCGATGTGCTGGGCCAACGATTCCGGGCCCGCAATCCGGAGTGGACCCTCAATTCCACCTTTGATGAACCGTGGTTTGTCCCTCGTGGCCTGGGCGACTCGATTCGGACCTTCGGCGCCGACTTTCCGGAACGAGCCGCCCTCCATCCGCTCGCTGCCGACGGGCCGACGTACTATCGCTATGAGCTGCTGGACAGTGTCGGGATCAAGACGCCGCTGGGCCGGGCCATCCGTCTGACCGCTATTCGAGTCACTCCCAAACAGGCCGCTGGTGCCCTGATCGCCGGGCGAATCTGGCTCGACATCGAAACCGGCGAGGTAGTTCGGTTGGCCTTTCGCTATGTCGGGACCAACCTGTGGGTTTCCCCCGAATTCGACACCAAGAAGGACTCGAGCGAAGCCCGAAGCGCCAACCGGATCGTCAACCGAATTCTCTCGATCGATTCCGATCTCGAATACGCCTTGCAGGAGGGGAAGTACTGGATGCCGTATCGCCAGATTCTCTCCGGCAAAGTGCAGATCCCGTTCGTCGGCGACTACGTCGTACCATTCGAGGCCGTCACGACGTTTAGCGACTACGAGATCAACACTGGTCAGCGGATCGTGTTCACCGAGCCGTTGCCGGATACCACCTACCGAGCCACTGTCGCGGGGCGTCGGGCCCGCCGCGACACCTTGGATGCACGGGAAAGCGAACGGCTCAAGACCGATAGCTTGGGGGGACGTCGTTTTGCGGGCTACGCGCCGGGCGGTCGGTACGAAATCCATCGGCCTCATCGGGACACGCTCCGGGCCTACCGGACGTGGGGGGACACCCTCCAACTCGAACTATCGGCCGAGGATGACCGGCGGGTCAAAGAAGTCCAGAATGATTTGGCTCGAATGGTCGACGCCTTGCCCAACGACATCACCGGGATCCGCGGCGCCGGCGTCGGTTACGAGAAGCTGGCGGACATCCTTCGTTACAACCGGGTCCAGGGCTGGTCGGGTGGGTTCGGCTATCAGGCGTCGGTGCCGGGGGTGTCCTTCACCAACGCTTACCTCACCGCCGGGTACGGTTTCAGTGACAAGCGCCTAACGGGCCGGATCGCGCTGGTCCGAGACGCTCCGGGTGGAACCTTGTCCCTGACGGGCTATCATGAACTCGCCGACCAGGACCCCCTGTCTCGCGGGCTCACGTTCGGCAACTCGATTCGGGCGATTTTCTGGGCCCGGGACGATGCGGACTACTATCTCGCGTCCGGTCTGTCGCTTTCCCATGAGTCCTCCTTGGCCCGTGGCCTCGACTTGAAGCTGGGTCTCCGGGCGGAGCGCCAGGCATCGGTGGTGCGCCGGGCCAAGTCGTCGGTCAATGACCTCCTGTTCGGCGACGGGGTTTTCGAACCGAACCCCCCGATCGCGGGGGGCGACTACGCCGTAGCGACCGCGCGGCTCGACGGAGTATCGGGGGGGGCTCGGTGGTCACTCGCCGTTGAAGGCCAGCGAAGCACGGCTCATGAGGGTGCCCGAACTTATGCCGCCTTCCGCCAGCCTCTCTTCGGACGCCGGGGGGTCGCCGTCCGGATCAATGCCGGGCTGGCGACAAAGGATGCCCCGCCCCAGATGATGTTTCGGGCTGGGGGCCGATCCACGGTCCGAGGCTTTGACTACGGGACCCAACGAGGGCCCGCCATGTGGTCAGTGCAAACCGACTGGACCCCGCTCCGGGGCCAACTGCGACCGGTCCTCTTTGCGGACGCGGGCCAGGCCGGGGCGCTTGGGTCGTTGTCCCGGCAGCCGCTGTTGGTCGGTGGCGGGGTCGGCCTGTCGGCCCTCTCCGGCCTGGTCCGACTCGACCTCAGTCGGCGGATCACGAGCCATCCGATTTTCAACTCGCGCGGGGGCTGGCGGGTCGATCTTGTGTTCGGGGCCGTTCGCTGAGACCTTCCTCCTCGATGCGAGCTTTCGTGTTGGGCCTTCTGGTGCTCCCCCTCGGTTGCCGAGAAACGTTGGTCCAACCGGACGACGGCCCCGGGACAGTCTCGGTCGACTGGACGGCGTCCCGGACCGGCAACTTCTCTAGTCGCCCTGAAACGTCGTGGTGTCTCGCCGATTCGATGCTTGAAATCCTCGCGATTCGCGGCGACACGGCTTTCGGGCTCTCACTATTCGCCCAGGACTCGATTCGGTTGGGTCAGTTCCCGCTGGTTTCGGGGTCGATTGCGGCGAACTGGCGGCCCCTGGCCTTTGGAGCGCTTCGGTTGGCAGCCGACTCGGTGAATGTTGGCTTTGAAGCTGCAGCTGGCAGCGTTCAGGTCACCCGCGCGGATTCGGGCCGGGTTTCGGGGACAATCGAGGCCCGGTTCAAGCGGGTGGATGGGCCTGATACTCTCAGGATCATCGGCAAGTTCGTCGACCTGGTCATTCGTCCGGCTGCCGGACTGTGTGGGCGGACTGCCAAATCCGGGAGGCACTAGTCGGGTGCCTGACCAGACTTACTTTCGGAAAGGTTTCGGCCTCAAACGGGCGATCGATGGTCTGCTGACCGCCGACTACCATAGCACCCTCATTGAGCGCTTCAAGGCGAACGGGTATCGGCTGGCGGTGGGTCCGCTGACGTTCCGGCTCGCGAAGGAATTCGGCTTCTGCTATGGGGTCGACCGCGCCGTCGAGTATGCTTACGAGGCCAGGTCCAAGTTCCCGAGTCGTAACCTAGTGATGGTCGGTGAGATCATCCACAATCCCCATGTCAACCAAAAACTCGCAGCGATGGGTATTGAGTTTATCCACCGGAGCGAGGCCGGCCACTTCGATTTTTCGGAAATTACCCCTGACCATGTCGTCATCCTGCCTGCCTTTGGGGTGACGATCCAAGACTTCACGACGCTCCGGGCCATTGGCTGTGTGTTGGTCGATACCACCTGTGGTTCGGTGCTCAATGTCTGGAAGCGGGTCGAGTCCTACGCCCGTGACGGATTCACATCGGTTATTCACGGGAAGCACTGGCACGAGGAAACCAAGGCCACCGCAAGCCAAGTCACGAAGTATCCGGCCGGCCACTACCTCGTGGTGCTAGACATGGCCGAGGCCCGCCAGGTCATTCAGTTCATCAAACACGGCGGCGAGGTTGCGCCGTTGGTGGAAAAGTTCGGGAAGACCGCGTCGGTGGGGTTCGACTTCGAGCGGCACTTGGTAAGGGTCGGGATCGCGAACCAGACGACGATGCTATCCAAGGAGTCGCTGGCGATTGCGGACGAGTTTCGCCAAGCGATGCTCCAGAA
>JAYVJS010000168.1:0-2879 GCA_043769075.1 Gemmatimonadota bacterium
CAGGCATTGGTGACGCCCGGCATTCGAACCGCGCTGTCCATCGCCGCGATCAGCCCATCCATTGTCATCCCGGGCCGCCACGCCTCCTCCGGCTTCAGCGTCACGACGGTCTCGAACATGTCGAGGCCGGCCGGATCGGTGGCGGTGTTGGCCCGACCGGCCTTGCCCCAGACCCGTTCGACCTCCGGAAACCGCGCCAGGGCCGCATCTTGGATCCGGAGGATCTCTCGGGCCCGGGCGATACTGATGCCGGGCAGGGTGGTCGGCATGAAGAGGATGGTCCCTTCATCGAGGGGCGGCATGAACTCGCTCCCGAGCCGGCTCCACGGGATCCAGGTGAGCGCAAGGACCACCAGGCTGGTCGCGATGACGCCAACCCGGTGGGTCAGAGCGAAGTGGATGACCGGCCGGTAGATCCGAATCATCCAACGGTTGAGCGGGTTAGCGGTCTCCCGGTAGATCCGGCCCCGCACGAAGAGCCCCATGGCGGCCGGAACCACGGTGACGGCCAGGATGCTTGCCGCCGCCATCGCGAAGGTCTTGGTGAAGGCCAACGGCCGGAAGAGGCGCCCCTCCTGGCCTCCGAGCACGAACACCGGAAGGAACGATACGGTGATCACCAAGAGGGAAAAGAAGAGCGCGGGCCCGACCTCGACGCTGGCGTCGACCACCGCCGCCCACCGCTCGGCAGGGCTGAGGCGGCCGATGTCGAGCCGGTCGCTACCCTCCTCGGGATCTTTGGCCACCAAGCGCCGCTCGAGATGCTTGTGAAGGTTCTCGATCATCACGATCGCGGCGTCGATCATGGCACCGATGGCAATGGCGATTCCGCCGAGAGACATGATGTCCGAGCCGACTGAGGCGCCGCGCATCAGCATGAATGCGATCAGGATGCCGAGCGGTAGGGTGATGACCGCCACCAGCGCGGATCGGAGGTGGACCAGGAACACCAGACACACCACCGCGACGACCAAGCTCTCCTCGACCAACTTGGCGGCCAGGTTGCCGATCGAACGGTCGATGAGATCACTTCGGTCGTAGACCGGCCGGACCACCACTCCCGGTGGCAAGCTGGGGGCCACCTCGGCGAGCCTGGCCTTGACCCGGTCAATGGTCGTCCGGGCGTTCTGGCCGGAGCGCATGATCACGATCCCGCCTACCGCATCGCCTCGGCCATCGAGGTCGGCAATACCCCGCCGAACCGCGGGGCCGATCGTGACCCGCCCGAGCTCGGCGACCCGAACCGGAGTGCCGGCCGCAGTCGCGGACACCACGACGTTTTCGATGTCAGTGAGCGACTCGAGATACCCGAGCCCCCGGATCATGTACTCCCGTTCGGCCAGTTCGATCACCATGGCCCCGACGTCCGCGTTGGCATTCCGGATCGCGTCCATGACCCGGCTGATCGAGACGCCGTAGGCCTGGAGCCGCGACGGATCGAGGTCGACCTGGTACTGCTTCTCGAAACCGCCGACCGAGGCGACTTCGGCCACACCCGGCACCGCGGTGAGCGCGTACCGCAACTGCCAGTCTTGGACGCTCCGGAGCCCGGCGAGGTCGAGACGGCCGGTGGTATCCTCGATCGAGTACTGGTAGACCCAGCCGAGGCCGGTGGCGTCCGGGCCTAAGGTGGGATTGACGGCGGCGGGAAGCCGCTCGGATAGGCCGTTCAGGTACTCCAGGACCCGGGACCGAGCCCAGTACAGATCGGTACCGTCTTCGAAGATGACGTAGACGAACGAGATCCCGAAGAACGAATACCCCCGGACCGCCCGCGACCCCGGGACCTTGAGCATTTCGGCCGCGATCGGGTAGGTCACTTGGTCTTCGATGATGCGCGGCGCCTGCTCCGGAAACTCGGCCTGAACGATCACCTGGACGTCGCTCAAGTCGGGCAGCGCCTCGAGCGGCGTGCGGCGGACGGCGACGAGGCCGCCGAAGACGACGGCGACGACACCTAACGCCACCAACACCCGGTTGGCCACCGACCAGCGAATGAGACGGGCGAGCATGGCGGCTACCGCCGTTTCCGGGCGGCGGTGTCGGCGGGCGCCATGTCCATGCCCGGCATACCGCCCATGCCGCCGAGCATGGTGCCGAGATTGGACTCCGCATCGAGCAGGAAGGTGCCCGAGGCGACTACGGTATCTCCGGGCATCAACCCGGCCAGGACTTCGTAGCGGCCATCATCCGGAACCCCCAAGGTCACTTGGCGCGGCTCGAACCGGCCGTCGGGCCGCTTGAGGAACACCAAGGTCCGTTGCCCGGTGACGAGCGCGGCCGACCGCGGAATACTCAAGACGGGCCGGGCGGGGCCGGTCACGTCCAGTGTGGCGTACATCCCCGGGCGGAGCGTGAGATCGCCGTTGCTGAGCGCGATCCTAACCCGGGCGGTCCGCGTGTCGGCATTCACCACGGGGTAGAGGTACGCCACCCGGCCACGTCTGACGACCCCCGGGAGCGCGGTGAACCGGGCTTCCGCGGGGTCGCCCAGCCGGATGGCCGCGAGATCGCGTTCGTAGACCTCACCCTCGATCCAGACCTGCCGAAGATCGGCCAGCCGGTACAGGACATCGCCGGGCATGACCCGTTGTCCGGCCACCACGGCCTTTTCGATCACGAAGCCCGGGGCGACCGATCGGAGCGGAACGGTCCGCGCCGGCGTCCCGGTTGACTCCGCTCGGGCAATCACGTCAGGCGGAACATCCCAGGACTCGAGCCGTCGCCGGGACGCCGCGATGAGGTCCTCAGCCGACCGGCGGGCTTCGGATGTCCCGTTCCCGAGGTCGCGAAACAGCCGGTGACCCAAGAGGAGTTCGTCTTGGGCCGCGACGACGGCCGGGGCGTATAAATCGAGCAGCACTTGACCCCGCTCGACG
>JAYVJS010000169.1:0-2794 GCA_043769075.1 Gemmatimonadota bacterium
GGCTGTTCATCAGAAGCGTCGGGACGGAGCGGCCGATCTTTGCCGTCGCCGCAGTGGTCGGGTTTTCGATTGCCATCTTGGCCGTCGCGGGCATCTTCGTCGTCAACCCCAATGAAGCCAAGGTCCTCACGCTGTTCGGCAAGTACGCCGGGTCAGTCAAGGCTGAGGGGATCTGGTTCGCCAACCCGTTTGCGATCAAGAAGACAGTCTCTCTCCGGGTCCGGAACTTCGAGACCACCAAACTCAAGGTCAATGACAACCACTCCAATCCGATTGAGATTGCGGCGGTCGTCGTGTGGCAAGTCGTCGACAGCGCCGAGGCCTTGTTCGAAGTCGATGATTTCGAGCACTTCGTCAAGATTCAGAGCGAATCAGCAGTCCGGAGCCTGGCGTCCACCTACCCCTACGATGCCCATCAGACCGGCGAGCTGTCGCTCAGTGGCTCGCCATCGGAGGTCTCGAAGACCCTTCAGCAGCACATCGAAGAGCGCCTGGCGAAGGCCGGCGTCCACGTGGTCGATGCCCGGATCAGCCACCTGGCCTACTCGCCCGAAATTGCCCAGGCCATGCTCCAGCGACAGCAAGCATCTGCCATCATCGCGGCCCGCCAGAAGATCGTCGAAGGCGCCGTCGGCATGGTCGAGAATGCGCTCGAACTTCTCTCAAAGCGCGGCATTGTTCACCTCGACGACGAGCGAAAGGCGTCGATGGTTTCGAACCTGCTCGTGGTCCTCTGCAGCGAACGCTCGACCCAGCCGGTCGTGAACACCGGAACCTTGTACTCCTGATTCCTAGTGGCCGAGCGGAAATCGGTACTGATCCGGATCGACCCGGCGCTGCATGACGCTCTGCAGCGCTGGGCCGCGGCTGAGTTCCGGAGCCTTAACGGCCAAGTCGAGTTCGCGCTCCGTCGGGCTGTCGCGAGCGCTGGTGTGACCCCAGGAGGCCCCGCGGACGCAACGACGACGGAGCCAGAATCGAGATGACGTTGAGACTTATGCTGGCCGCGATGATCGTCGGGGCCGGAGCTGCCTTGCCATGGGGCGAGCCTCCCATCGGCAGGGAGGCAGCCCCGGACCATGCTGCTCGCTCCCGACGCCGGAGCGCCGGGCCGGCCTACTTCTTGGCCGAAAGGCTCTCGAAGACCGAGGTCACGAAGTCGGGGGTTTTCATGAAGCCATTGCCCCAGGTCGCGTCAAACGCCGCGCTCGGCTTGGCAGCGAGAACCTGGGCCAACGACTTCCGCTGGACGATCAACTTCCGCACCGAGTTCCGCACCGCCACCAACATGTCCCGATAGGCAACCAAGTCGGCCTTGCCCGATAGCGGGCCGTGCCCTGGGATGATCCGAGTTTGGTCGTCCGCGAACGCCAGCCCGGTCGCGGCCGCATCGATGACGCCATTGATCGATCCCCCGGACGACAAGTCAATAAACGGATACATACCGTTGAAGAACGTGTCACCCATGTGCAAGACGTTGGCCTTCTTCCAATGGACCAACACGTCACCATCGGTGTGGGCGTTCTTGACATGAACGGCCTCGATGTCATCGCCATTCAAGTGAAACGTCGCCACGTCGTTGAACGTGACGACCGGAAGGGCCGCTTTCGGGGCCGGCGGCGTCCGGCTGTTGAACCGAGCGATAAACTGTTCGACACTCATCCGCTGACGCACATTGTCGTGCGCCACAATGATGACGCCGGCCTTGCCGAAGTTTTCGTTGCCCCCGGTATGGTCGCCATGCCAATGGGTGTTGAGCAGGAATCGGATTGGTTTGTCGGAAACTGCCTTCACCGCCGCGACGATCTTGTCGGCTAACGGGGCAAACTGGTCGTCCACCAGGAAGACGGCGTCGTCACCGACGGAGACCCCGATGTTACCGCCCTGCCCCACCAGCATGTAGACACCCGTCGCCACGGGTACGGTTTGGATCCGAACGCTGTCCTGCTGAGCCAACGCCGAGCCAGCGGCACCAAGTGATAGTCCCACAACCACGATCGATCTCATGAAGCATCCCCCGCCGATAAGTGAGTTAACTGACAAAGTCACGATCCATCCACGACTGGGCGGCGGAGCGCCGCGCCGACCATGGCCGCGCCCAGACCCAGTAGCAGCGCCAAGCCGAGCGAGCCCCCGACCAGCACCGGGGGCTCCACCGGTAGCAGCTTCCTCAAAACCGCAAGCAACGCCGGGAACTGGTCACTCCGGGCACTCCGAAGCAAGAGGCCGCCCCACCCAAGGGCCGTTCCGAGTGGGACGGACATCAAGGGCCGCGACGAGCGCGGCGCCCACCAGGCAGAGAGCAACGCCACGAACGGAATCACGTACCACCCAAGAGCCAGGGTGCCGAACGCTGAGGCGTTCGCGACGACCAGTGTCCAGTAAAGTGCCACCATTATCGATGCCGATTCCCGAAGATGAACCTGCTTTCGATCCGAGCGTCTGGGAAAAGATCAGGACGCCCCGGTACCACCAGCGAATCGAGCGTGCCGGTCAACCAGTTCGACAAGAAGTCGCGATAGTGTGGACTGATCGGGTTTCCCGACTGGCCACCCGGGTAGGTCGCCCAGGCCACAACGTCTGGCCCAAGCTCGACCACCATCCGCCAGCTCGAACCGTGGGTCCCACCGGGGCCTGACGGGCTAATCGTACTCGGCCCCGACGGGACCGACAGATTCAGGGCTGACAGTGCTGGAATGCGAAGGAGATGGTAGAGGTTCGCGTGATGGGCGTTCCGCCAGCGCCAACCCTCTCCGTCCGCTGGGCCATGTTGGGCCAGCACAGAATCCAGGCC